>CAZCAL010000433.1:0-4345 GCA_964496625.1 uncultured Verrucomicrobiaceae bacterium
CTCCGGATCGTCTTCCGGAAGTGCCGACGGGCACTGAAATGGCTTACGGCTACGATCACAATCGTGAATATCGCATCTGGGGCCGTTTTACAGGGCGGAAAATTTACGACCCAAATAGCGATCTAGTGCTGCCAGAGTTTGAGCTCCAACGTGCTGAAATCAAAAATGCATCACCTGGTTGGCTGTTTACGCCGAAAGAGCGTTTCAATGGATATCAGCTGCTTCGTGTAGAGCCCGAAGCCAATCCATGAACCGGAAACGGGGGGCGCTTGGGCGGCTTGCGCTGATTGGTTGGGCGTTGGCGATGGGGCAGATCCATGCCTCCGACGAAGGGCTGCGACCTGATTTGAAAATTGAGGAACAGGCTGCTCGATCAGTTTGTGGCCAGTTCCTCCATGATTTGGGGCTCGCGGACTGGGCAAAAGCTGAAAACAGGCTCGCTGAATCACGCCGGGACATGCTGCTTGGTGCGGAAAAGCATCTGGTGAATTTCATCACACCTGAGGACGATGCACCGCTCTTCGATCCTCTCCACACTTCATGTGACGTAGTATTCAAGCTTGATGCCACAAAAAGGGCGGCCTTCCTTCGTCTGACGTTTGAGGACGCGGAGAAGGTTTCTCACACCGTCTTTTTTCGGCTAGTGAAGGACTCGATGAATCTTGCCGGGAGGGATATTAATAGCTGGCGGATTCACACGGCTTTTCCCACGAGGTTGGATCGATTCTTCCTCTGGGCGGACGGTCGCAGTGTGGATGCGGCTCGCTGATCCACTGGGATTCAAGGTTTGCGGCCGATCCAACGGGTTGCGATCGCCCACAGCGCGACGGGCGCGATGGCGCTGAGGGCGATGGCTAGGCCAGGGCGATCCTGCCCGAGGTGGCCAATGGCAGCGAAGGCGAAGCCAAGTGGAACGGAACCGCAAACCAGCGACCAAAGGTAAGTGCGCCATGGCATCTTCACGAGTCCGGCGAGACAGCTGACGGCCTCTGGTAGGACGGGCGTCCAGCGCGAAAGTGCCACCAGCCAGCCCCCCTTGCGGGCGAACAGTTCTTCTCCCTTCTTTAGTCCATCTTCCCCTGCGATCCAATGAGCGGCAGGTCTGCCAAATGCGCGGCAGGCACCGTAGGCGATGACGCCTGAGGTAATTGATCCCAAGGCGCTGACCACGCCTCCCCACCACCATCCATAACTGAGTCCGAGTGCGGACATGACAACGGTGCTGGGGATGGGAAGCACAATGTCGGCGACGAGCAATCCGATGCCTGCGACCCATGCCCAGGTGCCCCATTGCTCCATCCATGTGCGTGTGCCTTCGAGGCTGAGAGCTCCGTCAAATTTGTCTCCCCAGATGAGAAAGGGGATGATGATGACTGCCAGTAATACTCCGATCAGTACGGCGAGATGCCAGCCGGGTCGTGGCGATTTTTCCATAATTCAGCAGCTGGAGATGAGGCGTTGTTTGAGCGTCCGTACACTGTGCCCGATGTCTGCCGCTTGGAGGAAGGCGGAAACGACAACCACCCGCCGTGCCCCTGCCGCGAGCACTTCGCCGAGACGCTCTGAATTGACTCCGCCGATACAAAAGATGGGGATGCTCACATTGCGATGGGCCTCTTCGATGTCCTGGAGGCCAATCGGAACATAGTCAGGCTTGGTGCCAGTTGCGTAGAGTGGTCCAAATCCAATGTAATCGGCACCTTCCTCCTGCGCAGCGATGGCTTGGGCCACTGAGTGGGTGGACTTGCCCACAAAACAATCGCGACTGACGATGGATCGGGCGCGAGCGATGGCATCGTCGTCTTGACCGACGTGCACCCCCTCACTGCCGACGGCAGCGGCGACGTGAGGGTGATCGTTGATGATCAGCGGCACGCCAGCTTCCCGGGTTATGGGCAGCATCTTTAGTGCGAGTTCTTCGACCTCACTTGCTGTCAGTTTCTTGGCTCGCAATTGCAAGAGATCGACGCCCCCTTCACAGAGGGCGCGGGTCATGTTTGGAACGTTGTCTGATGTGCAGTAGCCGAGATCGACGATGCCATACAGGCGGGCATTTTGCAGTGAGGTGAGCATGAATTTCAAATTTCAATGGGCATGGGACGTTGGCTGCGAACAGCTTCTGCATAGCGGACACCGCACGCAAGGCCCCGATATCGGGCGAGTGCGGTTTTAGTCTCCATGGCTGCATCCAGCGGTGCGGCTGTATCATAGCGTTCGTTGCGGACGAACGCCATGAGGCGACCTAACCATTCGCGGGAGGCATCCCAGTCCGCAGTCACATCGACATAGGTATTGGGCTCAAAACCAAGGGTGTGTCCAGGGCCGTTGTCATACCAAAAGACTCGGGAGGGGACGCGGGCGTTTTCGATTCCAAGGAGCCTCGCTGGCTGATGGAGGGCGGCGTGGCAGATGGCGCTGGTTGCTTCGTGATCGGGGTGGCGATCACGATCCCATAGCATGAAGGCGGTGTCGGGCTGGACTTCCGCTACCACCTCTGCCACGGCACGTTTGGTCGCAAGCGTCGCCTCAAAGCCCATGCTTGAGTAGTTCAGAAAGCGCATCTCGATCCCACGTTCTTTGGCAAGTTGAATGGAGAGTTCCCGCAGCTCTTGATCACGCCCTTTGACGGGTGGCCAGCTCTTGTAGTCGCCAATCAGATTGAGGATCACGACACGTTGGTGTTTCCTGACTGCTTGCAGCAAGATGCCGGGGATGCCGAAGGGGCAGTCGTCGTAGTGGGCGCCGAGGGCGAGGATGGTGCGCGTCATGAGTCGTGAGTGATGAGTAATCAGTGGTTGGTTCTTGGTTATCCCAGATGCATTGGGTCAACGTCCCAGACCAATGTTACGCCTTGTGGCATCTCGGTCTGGCGGGCGATTTTGAGGATGTGTCTGCTGAGGGGGCGGATTTTTGCCGCGCGGAGAAGGAGCTGAAAGCGGTATTGGCCATGAGCTTTTTCGAGAGGAGATGGCATAGGTTCGCCCATCACTGTGCCTGGAGGCAGGTCGGTTTTGAGCCGCCGGGCAAGGGTTTGAAGGGCAAATTCAGTGCGTGATTGGTGGGCACCCCGGCAGGTGATGAGGACGACGTGGGTGAAGGGTGGATACTGGAAGGCTTGGCGGTGCTCAATCTCCTGCGCGGCGTAGCCGTCGTAATCGTTCTGTCTGGCAAATTGGATGGCCGGACTGTGTGGGGTGAAGGTTTGAATGAAGACCTCTCCTTTGATCTCGCCACGCCCAGATCGACCAGCGACCTGAACAAGGAGCTGGAAGGTGCGCTCCGCTGCTCGGAAATCCGGCAAATTCAGGGCAAGATCGGCGTTGAGGACCCCGACGAGGGTGACGTTCGGAAAGTCGAGGCCCTTGGCGATCATCTGGGTGCCAATCAGGATGTCCAGCTTTTGGGCGCGGAAGTCACGCAGGGTATCTCGGAGCTGATTCTTTCTCTGCATCGTGTCAGTATCGACTCGGGCAATGCGGGCATGCGGAAATACCTCGCGCACCAATGCCTCGGCACGCTCAGTGCCAAATCCTGCGAATTTGATCGAGGGGTCTCCGCAAGCGGGACACTTCTTCGGCGGGACCCGCTGTGCCCCACAGATATGACAGACCAGACGGTTGTCTTTTTTGTGCAGAGTCATCGGCACACTGCATTCGTGGCAGACGACTGCCTCCCCACAGGCGGTGCAGGTGAGGGAGGTATTGAACCCGCGCCGATTGAGGAATAGGATGGTCTGTTCCCGCTTTTCCAATCTTGAAGTGATGGCTGTTCGGAGTCGCACGGAGAGGATGCCGGAGTCTTTGGCGGCCACGCCGGTGCCTTTGCGGCGCTCCAGTCGCAGATCGACGACACGGATGAGGGGCAAGCTTTTACCATCCGTGCGACTGCGCATGGTGGTCAGAGTGTACTTGCCAGTTTGCGTGTTCTCAAAGGACTCAAGACTCGGGGTAGCGCTACCGAGCACCACGACGCAGGTCTCCAATTTACCCCGCACGACGGCGAGATCGCGTGCATGGTAGCGGGGAGTCTCCTCCTGCTTGTAGGAGGGTTCGTGCTCTTCATCGACGATGATAATGCCAATGTTCTCTAGCGGCGCAAAGATGGCGCTACGGGCACCAATGACGATGTCAGCACGACCTTCGTGAATTTTAAACCACTCGTCGTGACGTTCTCCATCGCTGAGGTGGCTGTGCAGGACGGCGATGCGCTCTTTGCGCTCAGAAAACCGGGCTTTGAAGCGCTCAATGGTCTGTGGAGTCAGGCTGATTTCTGGAACGAGGACGAGTGCGGTTTTTTGGGCCTCAAGCACACGGGCGATGGACTGGAGATAGACCTCGGTCTTGCC
>CAZCAL010000434.1:0-4339 GCA_964496625.1 uncultured Verrucomicrobiaceae bacterium
CGCCGAGCCTTCCTTTCTGAAGTCAGCAAAAGCACGCTTTTTGCCACCATCGGCCCGGCACTCGCCGCCGAGTTTGGCATTTCCACCGCTGAGGCCGTAGAGCCACCAGCCGCACTGAATTTCGGAGATCTCGAGCCCCTCGTAGCCTTCATGCAGGAGACGCCACTGGCGGAGTTGCAGCCCGCGCTCGCAGCGAAGCTCCAGCAAGGGACGACCCTAAAGCAGCTCCTGGCCGCTGGCGTGCTGGCCAATGCGCGCACCTTCGGCGGTGAGGACTACATTGGTTTTCACACGCTCATGGCGATGAAGCCCGCTCTACAGATGGCAGCCGCCATGCCCGGAAAGCGAGCCGCATTACCGATC
Source organism: uncultured Verrucomicrobiaceae bacterium (assembly GCA_964496625.1). Lineage (GTDB taxonomy): Bacteria > Verrucomicrobiota > Verrucomicrobiia > Verrucomicrobiales > Verrucomicrobiaceae > JACKQF01. The sequence goes on from CAZCAL010000434.1 coordinate 364, forward strand.
TTCAAGGTCCTGTATCGCAATACAAACCGCATCCAGGAACACGGCGGCCGCGACTCCGAGGTCCTGCATCCCCTCACCGCTAGTGACGATGAAGTGACGGCCTCACAACTCCATGACGCGGTGAAGCGCAAGGACACGGCTATGGCCGAGACCCTCTTCGCGGCGATGATGATGCGCAGCAATCAGCAGGGCTTCAATGCGCTGCTAGAATGCGTGCAGGACAATCCCGAGGTTCACCGCACCGTCCTGCCTTACCGTGCTTGGGATCTGCTCGATCTTGTGGGTCGCGAGCATGCCACCACGATGCTGCGTATGTCCCTGCGCTACTGCCTGAACGCCGAAAAATACCGCCGCGCTGAATGGGATGAACATACGACCTTACTGACCAAGCTGCTGGATGAGCATAAACTGCTTGGCAGCACCCCTGGCACACGCACGCTGGAGGATGCTGCGCTTGAAAAACTGGCGCTGACTCTATTTAGCAGTTCACCAACCGACGCCGCAGGAGCCGTGGCTGCGGCCTTGAAGGAAGGGATTGACCCGCACGAAATTGGCGAGGCGCTCTCGCTCGCCGCCAATCAATTCGTGCTCCGCGATCATGGCCGCCCGCCCGAATGGGAATTCCCCGGTAAGCCCACTGGCAGTGTCCATGGTGACTCGGTCGGCGTCCACTCCAGCGATTCGGTCCACGCCTGGCGGAACCTTGCGTCTGTCAGCGATGGTAGCAATGTCTTTGCCTGCCTCATCCTTGCCGGATGGCAAATCGCTCGCGACAAACAGTTTCAGCCTCATTTCACCGAGTGGGAGCCCGTGCCCTCAAAACGCCAGATCAACGAAGTGAGCGCCAAAGAGCCACAGAAACTGCTCGCAGACCTTGATGGCCACATTCGCGGCAATCTCCAGTCTCACGCAGCCGCCGTGGTCCATCGCTGGGGATTGCTCGCGCTTCCCGTTGAGCCAGTGCAGGCCCTGCTGCGAGATTTCGCCACGAGTGAAGATGGCTCACTTCACGCGGAAAAATATTTCCAGACCTGTCGCGATGAATTCCAGCGAACCCGCACCGCCTTCCGTTGGCGCCACCTCGTAGCCCTCGCCCGCGTCACGGCCAGCGAGTACGGTCGCCCCGCCCCCGGGCAAGAGGAAGCCAGAGCGCTGCTCGGTGTGTAAGTCCAGAGGAGATAGGCTGCGTTGCATCACGTCTTGTGAAAAAGGGCGGAAGTAATAGGCAGTAGAATGGGGGCAGAAGAATGAAGTAAATACTACTGCCTGCTCCCGGTGATGGTGATGCGTTTGGGGCTGGTTATCACAGGGAACGTGATCTGCTGATTGGGCCTCTGGGGAGGTTTGGGCTTCGCTTTGGAGGGGCGGCGGCTGAAAGCGCGCCGTTACTTGAGGACCGGAGGCGTGGTGGGCGTCAGAGGCGGTTTGTAAACGATTTCTGTTCAGATGGCGACATTTAAAGCTACACCCAATCGACTGCTGCCTCCGGGGCTTCGTCCTGCAGACGTTGCCGTAGCGCCTCTGTGATCGATTGGACGATGGCTTCCACTTGCTCCTCCTGGTCCAATTTCATGAGGGCAGCCCCCCCTGCAAACGTCCCCGCGAAACGTGCCTCCCCAACGACGTTCTTGTCCCATGCGATTTTATTCTTTGAGTGTGGCAGTGGGGTGGGTGTTGGCAGCGGTATCGGCACCCTGTGCGGAGCCTGTCTCGCCGCGTGCTGATCTTCCACTGCCGGAGATCGCGGCACGGGGTGGGCTGATTTTTCAGAAATAGATAGGTCCCATCAAATAATTGACGCTCAACTCGCGAAGCCAAGGGCAAGCAGTCAGCGACAACAGTCGTGGTGCTCGACTCACGCGTGCCAAGTCTCCAATCCGAATCGCCCGCGTCCAGTGTTGATGATGGGTTTGGGACTGGTGACCGGCCACGTTTATCCCCGCACAGTCGGCATCCATTTGCTAAGCAACCATTTGATAAGTTCGATCTTTTCCTCTTGCTGGCGGTCTTACGTCACCGTGGCCTCAATCGCCGCCACACACTTTTGACAATAGTATTACGTTCCTTCACGTGGACAGTTCATGCCTCTGACAACCCCATCTGGCCAGATATCGGAACACTTCACAAAACCAACTTTTCAACACCCATTTCCTCCACCCATTCTCTTGGCGAGGTCTTCATAAATTCCCCCGACCGCTTCTCAACTATCGAATCTGATTTGCCACGACGAAAGGGTATCGATCATGAAATTCAAAATTAACTTGCCAAATCTCGGGACGGGTCGCCGTTAAGTTTTGACAAGATGGATTACAAGATATTCACTAGCGCCGTGACGGAGATGAATGCCTCCCAGCGAGGTTCCTATTCAGAAGATCAGGAACGCCAAAATATTCTCATATTGGACCCGCCTTCAGATGTTGCCACTATCTGTATCGCTTCACGACATCGAAAATCGAGAACTGATTAGTCTATTTATCTTTGGCACAAATTGTTACAGACTGATTTCGGGGCTGGGGTGCACATTAACCAATGAAATAGAGAAATATGACTTTTATCGACTTATTTTGTGGTTGCGGCGGCTTTACCCTAGGTATGGAGCGCGCCGGATTCACATGTGTAGGTGCAGTGGATCACAGCGCGGAAGCCATAAAAATTTTCAAGGCGAATTTTCCCCAGGTTCGCAAAATAATTCAATCTGATATCACAGAGCTTTCTGCCGAGGCTCTAGAGGGACACTTGCAAACCAACTTTGTAGATATCATCGTCGGAGGCCCTCCCTGCCAGGGATTCTCTCAGGCTCGGCAAGTCGACGGCTCGAACCATGGACCTCGCGTAGTTGAGGATCCCCGCCGCCACCTATATCGAGAATTTCTGAGAATGGTTGGGCACTTCAGGCCGAAGGCATTCGTCATTGAAAATGTCCTTGGCATCCGAAGTGCAAGCGGTGGCCAGTACTTCACTCGTGTGCAGGCGGAAGCTAGGGCTCTCGGTTATCGGGTAGTACCTAGAGTCGAAGATGCAAGCAAATTGGGTGTGCCTCAGATGCGGCGGAGGTTGTTTTTTGGAGTTCGAGCAGATCTTCCAGGCTTTTTGCCACGAGAGATTCGTCCAGCAGATCGCGCACATCTCGGGGCGACACTTGGTGATGCTATAATGGACCTGCCTGAGCTCAATGCCAATTCTGGCTCGCAAGAGATGGACTACGACCTCGAAAAGCGCAAAAAATTTACTAGCCACACGCAGAGCCACTTCATCTATTCGGTTCTGGAGATCGATAGAGCGAAAACGCTGACGGCACATGAATCACGTCCGCACAGCGAGAGAGACCTCCGTGATTTCCGACGCCTTAAGGAGGGCGACAATAGTCGCGAGGCTATGCGGCGCGGCGTCGAATTCGATTTCCCTTATGACAAGACGACGTTCAAAGACCGATACACCCGGCAACATCGTGATCGACCGTGCAGTACGATTGTTGCACACCTGAGCAAGGACGGACTCATGTTTATCCACCCAACTCAGGACCGAAGCCTCACTCCTCGCGAGGCAGCCCGCATCCAAACTTTTCCTGATTGGTTCGCATTCCCTGTTCCGCGAACTCATCAATATAGGGCAATCGGAAATGCCGTGCCCCCGCTTGTTAGCGAAGCGGTGGGCAATGTGCTGGCGAATTTGCTAAAGCCCGCCAAAACCTCCCAAGTATGCAGAACTTCTGACTCGGGAGAACTAGTAAAATGGACAACCCTGCCTTCAAGTCGAGAAGAAGCCGTGATTCGCCTAATGGGCGTAGCGTTGATGACGCGACCAGAGCTGAAGTCATCCGACCATTTGGTGTTCTTGGGTGGGTGGCATTCTCTACTTTACTTATTTCCTGACTTACACCCTGATAACGCGCTGGACCACGGATTGGACAGTGAAACGGTGGCGGTACCGGCGGTGCCAATTGCCACGGGACTGGATCTAAGGAAGAGATACAAGC
>CAZCAL010000435.1:0-4323 GCA_964496625.1 uncultured Verrucomicrobiaceae bacterium
CGGTTGGAATGCCTTGATCGCTTTCAGAGTTTGCGGTGACGGCTTCATTGGCAGGTGCCCAGTCCGGCTCAGGAAATTTCCATTCCTGCTCGGTCACCGTCTGCGGGAGCACGCGCCATGCAGGGAGAATCCACATCGCGATAGGCATGGCGGCCAATACGGCTATCGAGGTGATCCACAGAGCATAGCGGCGCGATGCAGCCATCCTTCGAAGTGCCAGCCCCAAGAACAACGAGACAAGGAGCACTGCGGTGCCCTTGACCGCGTTGTGAGACAGGAGTTCAGTCAGATTGATCGTGTTCATGGGAGATTGGGTCTGTAATCAGCGACCTTCGCGCTTTGCTTCGTCGATGAGCCTTTGGATGCGAGTGGCTTGGTCTTCGGAAAGTGAGGCATCCTGGCGAGTGAGGTGTGCGGCGAGCGCCTCATCGACGGCACCGCCGAAGAAGGTGTCGAGCACCTGCTTCAGTGCCTGGAGACCTGCGCGGGCCTTGGACTGTGCGGGGGTATAAATGACTTCGCGCCCTTCTTTCCCCAGCCGTTTGACATGTCCCTTTTCTTCCAGGATGTGCATCATCCGTCTCACGGCCATGTCTGTGGGTGGGTCGGGGAGCTTGGATTGAACCATGGCAATGGTGGCGCTCCCTTCAGCGTGCAGAATGTTGATGATTTGGCGTTCACGCCGGGACAAATCTGAAGAATCGGACATCGCGCTACTTTTTTAACGGAATGGGCTGGATTGCGCAAGTTAAACGTGAAGATTTTAGCGATTCAGTAAGTTTGTGTGTGGGTTACCGATTGAATGGACTTCATTGAATCATAATGATGTAAAAATGAATTGAAAAAGATGCAAAAAGATGCAAGGTTAGGCTCATGAGGATAAGCATTGAAATCGATGAAGACATCTTGAACGACGCAATGGCGATGACGGGAGAGAAAAATAGAAGCCCAGCCTTGGCCAAGGCTGTGGCTGAATTTGTCCGGAGACAAAAGGCCCGGGAATTCGGAAAATTGATGCGGGAAGGTAGCTTTGACTACCCTTCCGTGGTGGCTGAAGACGCAGTGTCGTACGGCGGTGATCCCGGGAACCCTGTGCCACCCCTCATTACGGAGTAACCCTCATGGTCCTGGTAGATTCCTCGGTTTGGATTGAGTCGCTCCGTCGCAATGGTCGGCTGGATGTGAAGGTGGCCCTTGAGGGCCTGCTGGAGGCTTACGAGGCGCAGTGGTGTTCGTCGGTGCGTCTGGAGGTGCTCGGGGGGGCGCGGCCAATGGATCGAGCCAGGCTCGGGCAGCATTTTTCTGTCATTCCGTATCGCGTCTGCAAGGAGCAGGACTGGGATCGAGCCACGGCGTTGGCCTGGCGGATCCGTGATCGTGGACTCCAGATCCCGTGGATGGATGTGGTCATCGCAGCACTAGCGCTCCATGATGAAGTGCGCCTTTTTACCATCGACGCGCACTTTGAAGCCGTGGCTGAGATTACTGGACTGAAGCTCTACCGCCCCGGAATAGGCGGTACCTTTCAGCCAGAGGATTAATCACGATATTCCGCGAGCCAGCCGCGTTTCAGCTCTTCTTTGCAGGATCTCTGAAGAAAACCACGAAGATGATCAGCACGCCAAGAGCGATCCATGCCGGTAAGATCCAGATTTGGTGCCAGTCGTGGGCGATGGTGCCTTGAGGTTGGGCGAGCGTGAATTTGCCTTGGTGATTGCCTGCCCAGGTGCTACCGACGAAGTTTCCGACGCCCCAAAGGATAAAGGCAATGAAGCCCTGTGCGGCACCGCGCGTCTTTTCATTGGCTTCGTCATCGACGTAGAGTTGGCCAGCGATGAAGAGGAAATCGTAGCAGACCCCATGAAGGAGGATGGCGCCAAAGATGTAAGCCGTTGCCATCGAGCCACCGCTGGTGCTGCCTGCGAGCAAAAAGTAGCGGATGACCCAGGAGGCGATGCCGAGAAAGATGGTCTTCTTGTAGCCAAATTTTGCCAGCATCACAGGCAGCAGGAAGAGGAAGATCACATCTGAGACCTGTGCCAGAGACATCTTGGCCGCGCTGTAGGTCCAGCCCAGTTCCGTGATGTATTGGTTCATGTTCACGAAATAGAAATACAGCGGAATGCAGATCAGGAACATGCAGCCGATGAAGATGGCAAAGGACGGCTTCCTCAGCATCGATAGGGCGTCGAGCCCGAGAATCTCGCTGATCCGCACATCGGCACCGGTTTTCTTGGGTGGCGTATGTGGCAAGGTTAGCGAGAAGATGCCCAAAAGGATCGAGCCCGCGCCGGCGACGTAGTATTGGATATTGGACTGCTCTCCCTTCAAAAGGCTCAAGGTCACGCCGCCCGCAATCCAGCCCACGGCGGAGAGGGTTTTGATTCGAGGGAAGTCCGTCTTGGCGTTGGCGAGGTGATGCAGCGAGAGGGAGTTGCCCACCGCCAGCGTCGGCACATAAGTGGCGCAGTAGGCGATGATGAGCGGGTAGTAGGTGGCAAAATCACCGACCTTCGCGATGGCAAACATCAACGCACCACCAAGAATTCCCAGAACGAAAAGGATTTTTTCCGAGGCGAAATAGCGGTCGGCGATCAGGCCCACAAAAAAGGGTGAAATCATCGCCCCAATCGCAAAGGCACCATAGGCCGCACCGATCTGCGGCCCATCGAAGTGCAGCGTATTGAACAAGTAATTGCCCAGACTGACATACCATGCCCCCCAGATGAAGTACTGGAGGAACATGAAAATCGAGAGCTTAACTTTGAGCTGGGACTGGTTCATCCGCGGAGGCTATGAAATGCCGGGCGGACTGGGAAGAAAAAAATGCTGGGGAGTCGCGGACGATGATTTCCGCTAAGGGCTAACGGTCGGGGAAACGGCCTTCATTTTGTCCGTGTCCTCGAGAACACGATTAGCTGCCTTCATAAAGGTGGCTGCCTTTCCGACGTTTGTGCCGTCAATGTTCATTTCGTCGTCGAGGAGGGAGTACTCGAAGGCTCCACTGACCCCCTGGACGCTGATCCAAGAGTTGAGCAGGACTTCGGTGTTTTGAACCTTTGCGTTTTTGTAAGCCTTGTAGGCGGTGGTGAGATTGCGGATGGTGGCTTCTTCCTCCTCCCAAGATTTACCTGCAATCGTGAATCTAACCGTGTAGCGGGTGTGGCCATCGGTGGTCCTGCGGACAGGCTGGAGTTCGAGGGGCACCTTCCAATAGAGGGCTGAAATTTCCCCGACTTGGTGGCTGGGGCCGGGTTCAAATACCACCACACTCCCTTGGTCGTAGGTGGTCTCTGTTGTTTCGGGTTTCAGCCACTTTGGGCCGCAACTGGGCAGGAGTGCCATTATGGCGATCATAGAGACGGTTGTGTGGATCGACTGATTTTTTTTCATAGTGGGCGTACTTTATTGACATCGAATTCCTCTCCATAGGGGCAGCCTCACTCTGGGAAGGATGATTGACCCTGGCTAGGTGACGGGAAGATGCAAAATTACCAATGCTGTAGCGTTCGTCGGGGGGGAGGCTATGAAATGCTGGGCGGACTGGGAAGAAAAAAATGTTGGGGACTGCCTTCTTGACCTGGGGGCGTTCTCCGCGATTCTGACAACCCTCCAAAATCATCATGTCTAAGCCCTATTACATCACCACCGCGATCGACTACACGAACGCTCCTCCTCACATTGGCCATGCTTATGAGAAGGTGATGGCGGATGTGATGGCTCGGTTTCAGCGGTTGAATGGTCGGGAGGTGTTTTTCCTGACGGGAGTGGATCAGCATGGTCAGAAGGTGCAAAAAAGCGCGGATGTGGCCGGAATGACCCCGCAGGAGTTCGTCGATGGTGTAACGGCGAAGTTTTTGGGCCTCTGGGACCGATTGAATGTGCGCTACGATGGCTGGGCGGCGACCACGGATGACCGCCACAAGCGGGTCGTGCAGGCGATGCTGCAGAAGCTCTTTGATTGTGGGCAGCTCTACAAGCAGGCATACAAAGGCCACTACAGTGTCCGCCAAGAGCAGTTCTTGACGGACAAGGAGCGTGGTCCTGATGGAGTGTTTGGTGAGGAGTGGGGAGAGGTTGTGGAACTCGAAGAGGAGAATTATTACTTCCGGCTCAGTGAACACGTCGAATGGCTAAAGGGCTTTATCCGCAGTCATCCTGACTTCATCACGCCGACGTTCCGGGCCAACGATGTGCTGAACGCCCTGGAGTCCAGCGGTGGTCAAGACCTTTGCGTGAGTCGCCCCATTGAGCGCTTGAGCTGGGGGATTCCGTTTCCATTCGATCCGCGTTTTGTGAACTATGTGTGGTTTGATGCACTCA
>CAZCAL010000436.1:0-4305 GCA_964496625.1 uncultured Verrucomicrobiaceae bacterium
ATTGTGACACTAGCAATGACGGGATCAGGATTTGCAGCGACGACTATCACTCAGTGGAATTTTAATTCGGGCACTCCAGATAGTTCGACCACTACGGGATCCGACGTGCCAATTGTCGGTTCTGGTACGGCTCTTAGTGTTGGGGGTGTGGTTGCCTTCGCGGCTGCGAATGCATCTTCAGATCCCGCTGCGGCAGCGGATGACACAGGATTTTTCATCTCGTCGTTTCCCTCGCAGGGCACGGGGGACCGTAGCCGTGGGGCTGAGTTCATGGTCAGCACGGCGGGGTATGCGGGAATTTCCTTCACCTTTGATCAGCGGAATTCAGCGACGGCCAGTCAGTATTGGGAACTCCAGTACACCCTTGATGGCAGCAACTGGATCGCTTATTCCGCATCGGGTGCGAATACGAGTTCGGGGCTTTACCAATTCACTTCGGGATCGACTTGGGTGAACGGCCTCACAGCAGATTTTTCATCAATCATGGCGGCGGATAATAATGCTTTATTTGGCGTGAGGTTACTTTCTGCGTTTGATCCTACAGCTGGAACTTCGTACACCGGAACATCCTCGGGCTATTCGGGTGGGGGAACCGCGACTTTCGACATGGTGACGTTTAGTGGCACTGCGGTTCCTGAACCGAGCCGAGTGGCATTATTGATTTTTGGCTTGGTGGGATTCGGCTTGCGCCGACGCCGCTAGACTGGATGCTGGCGGATGCTGCCACCTGATCCCCGCCCGCGACGTTTTGCCGTCATCGGATCGACCCTTTCTTTGCTGGGGGCGAGTGTGGCGCTGGTTGTAAGTGTGCAGCAATGGATTGCGGAGGGCGGGCTGAGCGCTGAACCTCCGGTCGGCGACATGCGCAAGATCGCCTACGCGGGGATGGCCGGGGCGATGGTCGGCGGGGCGTTGCTGTTTTATGCGATGATGCGTCACGATTTCCACCCGCGTTGGATGCATCGGGTGCTGCTTTTGACGGGTCTCTTGCTGACGGTGAATGTCCCAAACCTCACCATCTTCGGTGTCCTCCTGCTGGGGTATGCCGTCACTAGGCGGGCGTTTTTTTCTGATCGTGCAGAGGGTTGAAGCCAATCTCTTTTTGCTTCCTCCCGTGGGCACTTCCTGGTAAACCTCTGTCCGTGAACGTCGCCTCCAACTGTCTTCTGCTTTGCTCCCTAATGTCCATTGGGTGGCCAGTGTTGACGGCGGGAGCGGATGGAGAACCATTTGGAATTCATATTGTGGATGAGGCGACCGGCCGTGGTGTGCCGCTGGTGACTCTGGAGACGACGAATCACATTCGTTTTGTGACGGATAGTGCGGGATGGGTGGCCTTTGATGAACCGGGGCTCATGGAACGCAAAGTCCACTTTACCATCGCCGGACCCGGCTATGCGATTACCAAGGATGGGTTTGGGTATGCAGGGGCGGCTCTGACGACGACGCCCGGTGCGTCTGCGGAGGTAAAAGTGATGCGTACCCAGGTGGCGGAGCGGATGTATCGGGTGACTGGACAGGGCATATATGCAGACAGTCAAAAACTGCGAAAAGATGCTCCGTTGCCGCTGCCAGTAATGAATGCGGATGTGATGGGGCAGGACTCTGTGCAGGTGGCAGAGTATCATGGGCGCCTTTTTTGGATTTGGGGAGACACGAATCGACCCGGTTATCCCCTGGGCAATTTTCATTCGACTGGCGCCTGGTCAGATTTGCCAAAAGGCAGCCGTCCTGGTCTTGATCCTTCACTGGGGGTGCATTTGGAGTATCTCACCAATGCGGATGGAGAGGTGCGGAAGATGTTGCCAATGGAGAAGCAGGGGCCTGTGTGGATGTTTGGCCTGCTGAATGCCCGCGATGGGGAAGGCGGGGAGCATTTGATGGCTCACTACTCAAGGATGAAGAGTCTTGCAGAAGTCACAGAGCATGGATTGGCTGAGTGGGATAGCAAAGAGGGGATTTTTTTGCCCATCGTGGAATTGGGGAATGAGTTTGAGTGGCAATATCCGCAGGGCACGACGGTTCAGTTGCCCCAAGAGGGGAAGGTGCCAATGCTCTACTTCGCCGCGCCTTTTTGTGTGACACGCGTAAGGGCAGCCTACGACGACGTGCAAGTTCCCTCCAGCTACGAATCATTGACTTTTGATCTAAAATCGAAGGACTGGACCTGGCAGCGTGAATTGCCACCCCTCACTCAGGCCGCAGAGGCCGTCCTGATCAAGGAAGGAAAAATGCCAGCGGACCAGGCACGTTTTCAAATCGTCAATGCGACCAACAACAAACCGGTTTTAGCCCACGCGGGCAGTGTGCGCTGGAATGAATTTCGCCAGCGATGGGTGATGATTTTTGTGCAGTCCGCAGGGGATGAATCCTTTCTGGGCGAAGTTTGGTATGCTGAGTCTCGGTCCGTGGATGGACCGTGGAAGGCAGCTGTGAAAGTGGCCACCCATCCGAAATACAGCTTCTACAATCCGCAGCAGCACGACTTTATGGATGAGGAAGGAGGGCGGTACATTTACTTTGAAGGAACGTATGCGGAGACCTTCTCGGGCGCTCCGGTGGCGACGCCTCGATACGACTACAATCAGTTGATGTATCGCCTAGATCTTGATGATCCGCGTCTAAAGCCTGCTCGCGTGGAGTGATCGGGTGGATTTTAGCGCATGATGCGGCACTGCCCCATCGTTGAGACGTAACGATTATCTCATGGTGAATCCCTCTCATGTATCCCTCAAGGCAGCGTTGCGCTGCTGCGGATTGCTGCTCGCTCTCCTCGTAGCTCCTGCCTCGCACGGATGTACGATCCCCGTTTTTCGCTACGCCTTGGACCGCTGGGAGACAGATGTGTTTGAGATGGTGCTGCCCAAGGCGGTCGCGCAGCAGCAGGAGGTTCGGGAATTGCTGCGGCCTTTGCGTGCGAATGGTGCGGCGAATCTTCAGGTGAAGGAGTCTGATGACGCGAGTCTGACGGCACCGACGCTTCGCTTTCCTCTGCGGCCTGATACGGTGTGGAGTGGGGCGTTGACCTCACAGAGTTTGCATGAACTTTTGGAGTCTCCAGCCCGTCAAGAAATCATCCGGCGGACCCTCGCTGGGGAATCGGTCGTCTGGATCGTCGTGGATGACGGAGGAAAAGAGGCAGGTGAAAAGGTGGATCATCTCAAGAAGCGCTTGGCCTTTCTTGAACAGGCCGCGGCGCTGCCACCCCAAGATCCTGATGATCCAGATAGCCAACTAGGCCCTGGGCCACCACTCCTTTTAAAGTTTGGACTGCTACGCCTTGGACTAAACGATCCCGCAGAGCAGGCGACGATCAAGATGCTAGCGGGCCCGACGGGTGCAGGCATCGCGCCTGGGAAACCTTTTGCGGCGGTGATGTTTGGGCGCGGTAGAGTCCTCGGCGCTTGGCCTCTGGAGGAAGTCACGGATACAGTGCTGGAGGATGCCAGCATGTTTTTGATCGGACGGTGCTCTTGCCGCATCAAGAATGAAAACCCTGGCTGGGATGTATTGCTGAATATCGATTGGACAGAGGAGCTACCAAAGGTGCGTGAAGGGACCTCAAAGTTCATCGCTGCCGCATCGTCAGTCGCTCCTGCAAAGCCAAAGCCAACGCCAACGCCAGCACCGCAACCCAAGCCGGTCGAGACTGTGGTTCTCCAGCCGAACAGTATCGAAGCGGCAGTCCCTGCAGAGGGCGGCAACATGCTGGTTATTTTGCCTGCGGCGTTGCTAATTCTTGCAGGTCTATGGCTCTGGCGGGGACGCCGATAGGGCACTAATTGGCTGGTGGTTCGTGATGGGTTCTCGCGCCATCACAAAAATGCTTCAATCAAGTATAGTTTTCTGTTGCGCAAGGGCTCTGGCCGCGTACTGTCTCGCCCTTCACAAAAGGCCAAGGAGCGGTAGTTCAGTCGGTTAGAACGCCAGCCTGTCACGTTGGAGGTCGCGGGTTCGAGTCCCGTCCGCTCCGCCATTTGTAGAAGTCCGAAAGCCCCACAAAGGGGCGGCTATGAACGAACGCGCGCCATCCGCTTTTGACCAAAAGGTCTATGACTTCACGATGAGCATCCCGCGTGGGAAAGTCTCCACTTATGGTGCCGTCGGGCGTGCCATCGGTTGCCGATCTGCGCAAGCCATCGGGCAGGCGCTCAAACGGAATCCGTACGCCCCAGAAGTGCCCTGCCACCGCATTGTCAGCACCGGGCTACGCATCGGCGGCTTTAGCGGCGAGCGCAGCGGCGTAGAGATCGACCGAAAGCGCAAGCTGCTACAAGATGAAGGCGTGCGCTTTTTGGATGAATC
>CAZCAL010000437.1:0-4298 GCA_964496625.1 uncultured Verrucomicrobiaceae bacterium
GCGGAGATCCAGAACCGCATCGATCACTATGAGATGGCGTATCGAATGCAGTCGAGCATCCCTGAGGCGACCGACCTGAGCGATGAATCTCAGGAGACCCTCGATAGCTATGGACCTGATGTGAAGACTCCAGGGACTTTTGCCGCGAACTGCCTGCAAGCCCGTCGCATGGCGGAACGCGGGGTGCGTTTTATTCAGCTCTATCATCAGGACTGGGATCATCATGGCGGACTGCCCACTGCGTTGCCGAAGCTTTGCAAAGAAACGGACCAGCCTGCAGCCGCACTGGTCAAGGATCTCAAACAACGGGGACTGCTGGATGATACGCTTGTCGTTTGGGGTGGCGAATTCGGGCGCACCAATTATTGCCAAGGCAAGATCCAAGCGAACTTTGGGCGCGACCATCATCCGCGCTGTTTCACTGCTTGGATGGCAGGTGGCGGAGTCAAGGCTGGATCGGTGTATGGGGAGACGGATGAATTCGGCTACAATGTGATTCGGGATGGGCTGCACATCCACGATTTTCACGCCACGCTGATGCACCTGATGGGGATCGATCACGAGCGCCTGACCTATAAGTTCCAGGGGCGGCGCTATCGACTGACTGACGTGCACGGCAAGTTGGTGAAGGGGATTTTGGCATGAGGCATCGACTTTTTTCCGTGGGGCGTTATTGATTGCCGCTCATGCGAATCGAAATCGTTAACACAGGGACCGAGCTGGTGCTCGGCGACACCATCAACACCAATGCTGCTTGGCTTGGGCAGCGTCTTGCTGCGCTTGGATTGCAGGTGGCTCGACAGACGATCATCCCCGATGGGGCGATCATCAAAGAGGCCATTGCGGAGGCTGCTGCACGGTCCGATGTGGTGCTGATCACAGGCGGACTAGGTCCCACGAATGACGACGTGACGCGTGAATGTACGGCGGAGTTGCTCAATCTGCCTTTGGATGAGAGTGCGGAGGTAATGGCGCATCTGGAAGGCTACTTTACCCAACGTAACAAGCCTGTGACGGCGGCAACGAAGAGACAGGCGATGGCTCCTCGTGGATCGCGGGTTTTGATGAATGCCTTTGGCACGGCTCCTGGCCTGTATCTGCCTGCGCCGCTGGGAGCCGCCCGCGGCTGGCATGCCCACCTGTTTTTATTGCCGGGACCTCCCCGAGAGCTGAAGCCGATGATGGAAAATCAGGTGGAGCCGATCATCCGATCACTGCTGCCCGATGGCGCTGACCGCGCCGTGCTGTATCAAAAGATCACGGGCATGGGTGAGAGCGACATCGTGGAGCACATTCAGGACGAGCTAGAGGCCATGCCTGAACTGGAGCTTGGCTACTGCATCGGCAAGGGGGATGTGGATGTTCGTTTGGCTGGAATTGCGTCAGTGGTCGATGCGGCGGCACAAATCGTGCGGGCAAAAGTTGGAGACTTCATTGTTTCCGAAGATCGTCGGGTCATTGAGGAGGTGGTCGTTCATTTGTTGGCGGAACGTGGCGAGTGGGTTGCGACGGCGGAGTCCTGCACTGGCGGGATGATCGCGTCCCGCATCACGGACGTCAGCGGATCTTCGGGGGTATTTGGCCACGGTTTTGTCACCTATGCGAATGAGGCCAAAACGAAGCACCTAGGCGTGCCCGCAGAGTTAATTGCGGAGCACGGCGCGGTGAGCGAGGAGGTGGCAAGGTCGATGGCAGAAGGGTGTCGGGAGGCATCTGGAGCAGATCATGCGCTGGCGGTGACGGGCATTGCTGGTCCCAGCGGCGGTACTCCCGAGAAGCCCGTGGGGTCGGTGTTTGTGGCTCTGGCTTCTGAGGGGCAGGCGACGGTTTGCCGAAAGCTCTTCTTCCCAGGAGCCCGAGATCGGTTTAAACTCCTCACTTCTCAAGGTGCTCTGGAAATGCTGCGCAGGCGACTCCGAGGCATTAATCCCATCCCTTGATTTGAACCAGACTCCCCCACCGCCATGAAAAATCTCCCGTCCGCGACCCGCTGCCTTTTGCTCTTGGCCACTGGTTGGTTGCTGCTGCCAAACGTCCAGGCAGACATCAGCCTGCTGCCCGGCAAGAAGAAGGACAAAGAGCGCAAACGCGAGCAGGAAGCAGCCAGAGAAAAGCTGTCCACGATGGCTCCAGAGGTGAAATCTGGGCAGGTCGGCTTCATCCTTGGCCGCTCGGTGGAAATCCCGCTCCAGGCGGCGACGGCGACCGTTTCTGGTCTGCGCTTCCTGATTCGTCAGCAGCCAAAATTTGGCACCCTATCAGAAATCCGCCAGCATCCCGATGATCCCACCAAGGCAGTGGTGACCTATACCCACAACGGTGGGGCAGACATGGCAGATAGCTTTAGCTATGCCTGTAAGGTAGGCGAAAACAATTACTCGGCGGCAGGCGTCGTCACCCTTTTGGGGCAGCGCCCGGAGCCGAAGCTCCAGGTGACGCGGCAGCCGTTCTTTGGGAAGGTTCTGCCAGGCTCTGAGACGCTGGCGAAGTTTGAGGTGACGAACAAGGGGATCGGTCCGTTTTCAGCGGATATCCAGTGGCAGGCACCGTGGAAGGGTCCTCCGCACATTGAATTGAAGGTGGGCGAGACTCAGGAATTGGCGGTCACAGTCACGCCGACGGTCGCTGGCATTTTGACATGGGAAACGATGCTTCAGCAAGGGGTGGACGATAGTCGGCTAAGGCTCTGGATTGAGTGTGAGCAACCCTTTGTGGTCGCTCCATCGCGGGCGAAGATGAGCTTTGATGAAGGCTCCGGCCGTCGCAGCGTGCGGGTTCATATTTCAAATAGCACGAAGGGACCTTTGCATTTGACGCTGGATAAGCCATCCCGATTGAAAGGACCGTCGGAGCTGGATTTACAACCATCACGCCTCCAGGAGATCGAATTTAGTCTGGAAGCAAGCGATGTAGAGATGTTTCGCGGTGAGGTGCTCGTCAATGGTGTGGCGATGAACCAACGATTGATGATCGAAGGCGATCCCACGCCAGCGAGGATCGTTCTGGCCAATGCTTCACTGAAGAAGCTTGAATTTGGTAAGCGTGAGATGGGTGAGACCGCAGAGATGAAACTTCAATTGCGAAATGTGGGCGGGACTACTGCAGCGCTGAAGGTGCAGGCATTGCCGCCATTGTCTGTGGAGGGCGATGGCAACTTCAATGTAGAGTCCGGTGGCACGATCGATCTGCCGGTCGTCTTAAATAGTGAAAAGGTTGGGGTGTTTAGCTCCGAACTCACGGTTTCTGGCAATGGTGGGGAGATAAAGCTGCCTGTCCATGCCTTGGTTTTTGACCCGAAGGTGGTGGAGAGTGCACCTGCAGGGAAACCTGTGACTGCTGCTGGTGCCGCAGTCGGAAAAATGCCACCTGCGGGTGCTGAAAAGCCCGGCCCAGCGAAGCCTGCGGCGGTAGCTCCGGCGCCATTAGCGGTGGCTGGTGTCACGGAAAAGCCTGAGCCCCTCAAGCCTGCGGCTAAAGGAGCTGTCGCGCCGGATTCATCGCATATTTTAGGGATGTTGAACGCCTATCTGGGAGCCTTCGGACCTCCGATTGATGCCGCGCTGCTGAACAAGGAACTCGGGCGCATCGAGCAAATCCGTGTGGAAAAAATCACCACTGACCAGATTGAGCTATCCTGGGAAGCACCAACCGGCAAGGAGTTGGTCTCATCCTATCAGGTTGAGCAAGGTCGTCAGATGTATTTCCAGGCCGCCAACCAGTGGATGCCGGTCTGGCGTGTGATGACGGAGGCAAAGCCAATGTTTTTCAGCGGTGGGCGCGCCGGAGTGCGGCTCAGCGGTCTGACGGCGAGCTCACAGTATCAATTGAGGGTGCGTGCGGTCGATGCGGATGGGAAGCTATCGGAGGCGTCGGACGTCTATACCATCACGACGGCAGAGCCCTTTCACTTTCCGGAATGGCTCTGGCAGGTTTTGATCCTGATCGCTTTTGTAGGCTTGGGCTATACAGCCTATCAGCTCCGCCAGGGCACGTGGAAGTTGCGTGCGGCTGCTTGAGGCGAGGCAACATCTCCCGGCACACATTACCCCCTGCGTTGGCGCTGAAACATCAGGGCCAGAACGGAGAATAAGAGTAACGAAGCCACTCCAGGTTCGGGCGTGCTGCCGCTGGCACTGATCGATTGACCGCTGCTGGCCAGTGCGCTGACGCCTTGTGGCAAAGGAGACGGCTGTGCAATCGTCATTGCTGGCGAGGCTGCCTTCGACTGTGGACCGGTGTCTACGGCCAGAAACGATGTGTAGTCTGTCAGCAACGAGTACGTGAGGCCAAGCGTGGTG
>CAZCAL010000438.1:0-4046 GCA_964496625.1 uncultured Verrucomicrobiaceae bacterium
GGACTGACAACCTCACAGATCCAAGCACTGGATAAAAAAGCCGCTGATGCGCTGACTTCGCAGATTCTCTCCCCCATCAGCGGCACAGTCGTTGGGCAGAACGTCTATGAAGGCCAGTATGTGACAGCAGGGGAGAAGCTGTTTGAGATAGCCGACTTCAGCGTCATGTGGTTCATGTTTCGTGCCTATGAGCAGGACATGCCGTGGATACGGATTGGGCAGGAAGTTGAAGTGACGACGCCGTCCGTCCCAGGGAAGATATTCATCGGCAAGGTCACGTTCATTGACCCCAACTTTGATCAGCAGACGCGTTCGACCCAGGTGCGAGTGGAACTGGCGAATCCAGTGATGAATGGAAAGCGCGAATTGTTGAACAGTCTTTATGCGGATGGCTCAGTGAAGGTGGAGACCCCTGAGGTGCTGACGGTGCCGAAGTCTGCCGTCATTGAGACGGGTCCCCAGGCGGTGGTCTATGTGGAGCAAGGCGATGGGGCCTACCTGCGGCGCGTTGTGCAGATGGGGCGGCACGGGGATGTTTTCAGAGAGATCTTGGCTGGAGTTAAGTCAGGCGACCGGGTTGTCACCAATGGAAATCTTTTGCTGGATGGTCAGGCGGAAATGAATCGATCCTTTATGACGCCAGTCGTTGATGCGCTGCCGCCACCAGCCGCCAGTCATCGTATGGGGGCAGCCCAACAAGCGGCGATGAACGAGTTTTTAAAAGTAGCAGATTCGATGGCTGCCGCACTGTCATCAGATGACTTGGCCGCGTTTAATGTCGCCAGCGAGCCCGCCATGATGCGGACGGGTGCACTGGTGGACGCACTGCGCCTTGTTGAGGGGCAATCCCCTGAACTGGAGGCGCTGGAGAAGGTGCGGCATTTTCACGGCTTTGCTGATTTGTTGCAGGCGCGCACCGCCTTTTATGCCTTCACTGCTGCGGCGACGGCTGTTCTGGAGCCGATGCGCGCACTGGAGGGTGTGCCGCCGTTTGAGGTGTGGGAGTGCAGCATGGCAGACGATGCTATCCCTGGTGTGCCGAAAAGGGTCCATTGGATCCAAACTGGTGGCCGTCCTGGGCACAATCCGTTCTTTGGCGGAGAGATGCTAGAATGCGCCAAGTCGATTGAGAAAGGAGTCAAAGCGCCATGATTGAGTCCATCATCACCTGGAGTCTAAAGAATCGATTTCTTGTTGCCTGTGGCGCGCTGATGCTGGTGGCGCTGGGTATAAGGGCTGTTTACACGACTCCTGTGGACGCCATTCCTGATCTCACCGAGAACCAAGTCTTGGTCTATGCGGACTGGATGGGGCGCAGCCCTCAGGAGGTGGAAGACCAGGTCACCTATCCGCTATCCACCGGTTTGCAGGGCCTTACAGGTGTCAAAGAAGTGAGGGCGAGTTCTATGTTCGGCTTCTCCTTGCTGACCATCATTTTCAACGAAGAAATCGATACCTACTTTGCGCGGACACGAGTGCTGGAGCGGCTGAACTTCCTCCAAGGCACGATGCCCGAGGGCGTCTCCCCGCAGTTAGGGCCGGATGCTTCAGGCCTCGGCTGGGTCTATCAATATTATTTTGACGTGGATCCGTCGCTTGCTCCGAGTGGCGGCTATGATCTCGCGGAATTGCGGTCGATTCAAGATTGGCAGGTGCGGTATGAACTGGCGGGAGTCCAAGGTGTAGCGGAAGTGGCAGGCATTGGTGGATTTGTGAAGCAGTACCAAATCGAATTGTCATCCACGAAAATGCGCGCTGCGAAGGTGACGCTCATGGAGGTGATGACTGCGGTGCAAGATGCCAACTTGAACGTCGGCGGAAAGGTGGTCGAAGAAAATGGCGCGGAGTTTGTCCTTCGCGGAATTGGGCTCATCACCAGTGTCGAAGATTTGCAACTCGTCGCTGTGAAGGCGATAGCGGGAACACCGGTTTACTTGAAGGACATCGCGACGATCCAGATTGGTGGAGACTTTCGGCGTGGGGCGCTCGATCTGAATGGTCATGAAGTCGTTGGTGGCACGGTCGTGATGCGGACAGGTGAAAATGCGAGGGCTGTCATTGAGCGGATCAAAGAGAAGGTGGCGCAGATTACTCCGAGTCTGCCGCCTGGCGTCACCATCAAGTCATTCTATGATCGCAGTGACCTGATTGACCGGACAATTGATACGCTCAAGCACGCCCTCTTCGAGGAAATCCTGCTGGTGACTCTGGCGCATATCCTTTTCCTTTGGCACTTCCGCAGCATCCTGATCGTGACTCTCCCATTGCCGATCTCGATCCTCATTTCCTTCCTGTTGATGAAGGAATTTGGCATCACCAGCAACATCATGTCACTGACTGGGATTGCGATTGCCATTGGGGTTTTGGTGGATGCAGCAATCGTCGTCACTGAGAATGTATTGCGACATTGTGAGACGGCGGAACGTGACAAGGGGGCTGGCTTAAGTGCGGCTGAAACTTGGCAGGTGACCCTAGATGCTTGTCGGCAGGTGGGGCGTCCCATCTTCTTCGCCATGGCGATCATCATCCTCGCTTTTGTGCCTGTCTTTGCGCTGACTGGACAGGAGGGGAAGCTCTTTCATCCCTTGGCCTTTACCAAGACCTTCGCCATGATCGGATCCACGCTGCTGGCAGTGACATTGGTGCCAGTATTGTGTTCTCTCTTGGTTCGTGGACCTTTCCATTCAGAGGAGAACAACATCGCGATGAAGTTTCTTCTGCGTCTGTATGTACCAACCTTGGACTGGGCTCTGAGTCATCGCAAAACAGTGATCGGGTCGGCAATGGTGATCTTGG
The DNA here is from genome assembly GCA_964496625.1 of uncultured Verrucomicrobiaceae bacterium. Lineage (GTDB taxonomy): Bacteria > Verrucomicrobiota > Verrucomicrobiia > Verrucomicrobiales > Verrucomicrobiaceae > JACKQF01. Next base: position 2,797 of record CAZCAL010000438.1, read on the forward strand.
TGGGCTCTCTAACTCTGGCGTTTGGACTGCCGCGATCTTGGGTAAAGCAACTTGACACCGCTGGGCATCCTCAAATGGCTGCGCTGTTCGCTGGATTTGGCCGTGAGTTTATGCCGCCACTGAATGAAGGCAGTCTGCTCTTCATGCCTGTCTTGATGCCAAAGACCGGGCTTAAAGAGATCCAACGCGTGATGTCCTGGCAGGATCGCGTCATCGCGGAGGCCCCCGAAGTGCAGAGCGTGGCGGGCAAGCTAGGCAGGTTTGATACTGCAACTGATCCCGCGCCGACGGAGATGCTGGAAACGACCATCATGCTGAAGCCAGAGTATATCCCCGATGGAAGATTTCGGGTGAAGCGGAATCCTGCTTGGCGTCCAGGGATGACGATGGACAAGCTGCGTGCGGAATTGACGGAAAAAATGAAGCAGGTGCCAGGGTATGTTCCCGCATTTTTGCAACCGATTGAAAATCGCATTCTCATGCTCTACACCGGTATTCGTGCGCAGGTGGGTGTGAAGATTTACGGCGATGATTTGGACAAGATTCAGCGTAAGGCGTACGAGGTGGAACGACTCCTGAATACCATCGAAGGTGCGGCGGGTGTTTCTCCCTCTCGTGTACAAGGCAAACCTTATCTGAACGTGCAGGTGGATCGCGAAGCGATGGGCCGCTACGGTCTCAGCGCGAAGCAGGTGCTAGATGCCGTTGAGGTATCAATCGGGGGTAAAAACGTAACCACCACCATCGAAGGGAGGAGACGATTTCCCATCCAGGTGAGAGTGGAACGCGGAGAGCGCGATGACATTGATGCTTTGGGCCGGATTCTCGTGAGTGCGCCTCCCGGTATGGGAAAGGCTGGGGAAGGGGTAACCTACATCCCTCTGAGCATGGTGGCGAAGATTACCCGAGAGGTGGGCGCCAATGAAATTGCCAGCGAGAACGGACTGCTGCGATCTTTTGTTCAAGCGAATGTCCAGGGGCGAGACTTGGGGGGCTTTGTTGAGGAGGTGGAACAGAAACTCCAGGGCGTGGATTGGGAAGGTATGACTTGGAAGATGACGGGCGAGTATGAAAATCAGCGTCGTTTTGCGCAGATCATGTCGCTGGTGTTTCCAGTTGTTTTGCTGATCATTTTTGTGTTGCTCTACATCGTCTATCACAGCGCCGTGGAGGCTGCGCACGTCATGCTTGCGGTGCCATTTGCACTGAGTGGCGGTGTCATTTTGCAGAAACTCCTCGGCTATAATTTT
>CAZCAL010000438.1:4056-4267 GCA_964496625.1 uncultured Verrucomicrobiaceae bacterium
AATTTTAATGGTGCTGTTTGGGTGGGCTACATCGCGTTGTTTGGCACGGCGGTGCAGACTGGCGTGGTCATGGTGGTGTATCTGGAGGAAATGGTGAAGGCGCGGATGACAGAGTTGGGCGCAGCCTTTTCGCGGGCAGACCTGATTCAGGCAGTCAAGGATGGCGCACGATTACGACTGAGACCCAAGGTAATGACCGTCGCCACGATTG
>CAZCAL010000439.1:0-1070 GCA_964496625.1 uncultured Verrucomicrobiaceae bacterium
CGCTGCAATGGGTACGATCAAAATTGTGGGCCACCAGATTAGCAACGATGTGCGTAAAGGTGCCCCTAACGACGAGGGCAATAATACCAGTGCGACACTGTAGCAGAAGATCAGCATCGCTTCTGGCCGATTGGACGACACTAGAACTCCCACTGCGTTTGGAAGGGAAAGTAGAAAGAGGGCTGTTGTTAGCCATAAAGTTTGCGAGTGGACCTGCTCCGATGAATTCACAGGCGATATTTACCATAATTAATAATGGATTCAATGAATACCATCATTAATTCCACCCGCGTCAAATTACCTGGATCAATCTAAGATCTCACTCAGAATCCGCCCGTCTGCTGTAGGCATTGCGACCCCTAGCAGCCGAGCGATGGTCGGTGCGATGTCGATATTGCGGATGTTCTCAAGGGTTGTGCCAGACTTCACACCAGCGCCGCTGATCACGCAACAGCCATAGAGATCAGGGTTCGTTTGGAGGTAGCCATGGCTCCCTTTTGGGCTGTCTGTGGCGCCAATGTCTGCGGTGTCCGCCAATGAGTCGGCGAAGCTATAGCCATCTTTCGCACTGAGGCAGAGATCCGGTTCACGCGGATCTTTGTCTGAAGTTTGGTGGCCCAACTTTGCTGCAAATTCGGTGGATGGAATGACCGCATCCACTCCCTCCATCGCCGCCAGTTTGGGGGTAATCTGGGCGAGGATTTGATCCCGATTTGCATTGTCCAAAACGTAAATAAAGCATCCCCCACCTTGGGACATGGCACAGACTGGGGAATCCGCGGCCAGTGATTTGCCAAGCGCTGCCGCCTTTACAAAGCCTTCACGCCGCAGCATTGCGTTGGGGTTAATGGTCTTGTTGTAAGTGACAAATCCGTGGTCGGTCGTGATGACAAAGGTCGTTTTTTCCCGAATGCCTGCCTCCTCCGTGGCTCTTACGAGGTCGGCCACGCGATTGTCTGAGTCATTCGCTGCCCAGTAGGCCTCTGCAGATTGGCGACCAGTCGCGTGTTCAAGGGCATCTAGACTAACGAGGTGAAGCGCCAGAAACGCTGGCTTCTTGGTGCGGATGA
>CAZCAL010000439.1:1080-3758 GCA_964496625.1 uncultured Verrucomicrobiaceae bacterium
AGGTGCCCAAGCCCGTGCCATGGGGTTTGCCGTGGGTGGCATATTTTTCAAAGAGTTCCTGTTCAAAGACATCAGGCACCGTCCAGTCGAGAGTTTTTGCACCTCTGGATGCTGGCCAGATGACGCCAGCGGTAACCATGCCTGCCTGTTTGACGACGTCATAGATCGTTGGGGATGTAACTATTTCTTCCTTATTGAAAAGAGGGTCTGGAATGAGCGGGATTTTTTTGCGTTGGGCGCGGTCAAAGTAGTCGTTGCCGATGACGCCATGTTTTCCCGGTGCGACGCCAGTGACCAGCGTTGTATGATTCGTCCAGGTAACAGTGGGGAAGCTACATTCCATGCGCTTTGCGCGAGCGCCTGCTGCGGCAAGGGCTTTCACTGCGGGCATCTGGCACTTCGGATCGTCGAAATAGTGGTGAGCCCAGCCGTCAATACTGACCAAAATGACATGCTCCGATGGGGCCGCTGCTTTTGAGGTGGCGGTAGTCAGGAGGAGTGTGCTGAGGATGAATGATCGGATCATGAAAAGGGAAAACGGGCATCGCAACCCAGTTTGCGCACGAAACTACGTTCTGGGACCGATCACAAACTTGCCTGAAACTTGGACCATGCGGTCAACGTCTCAGCCTGCACGCAAATTTACTCCATGATTAAATCGACACTCACCTTCGCCGCACTTTCAATATCGGGATTACTCCACGCTGCCAGCCCTTACTTCCCGCCGCCGGACAGCGAGGGCGGTTGGCGAGAGGCAAAGGCCGAAAAGGAAGCTCGCGAACTCGCGGGAATGGATGTTTCGAAGTTGGAACCGGCATTCACGGTCACGGATCGGTCAACGCAGAACGGCGGGTTGGTGGTCGTCCGGCGGGGTTATCTCGTTTTTGAGCGCTACTTTGGTAAAGCCAGTCGCAATGCAAATCCCGACATGGCTTCAACGGGGAAGGCCTTTTGCAGTATTGCGTGTGGCATCATGCTGAATGAATTCAAAACCAAGATCCCTGAGGGCTTGGAGACGCTTGTGTTTACGCAGCAGTATTTGCCACAAGCATTCCCGTTGAATGATCCACGCAAAGCCCAGATCAAGCTGGGACAGCTGCTTTCAATGAGCGCTGGATATTGGGGGGAGGGCCAGACGCCTAGCGGAATGGTGATGGGTAAGCCGCAGCAGTTGAAGCCTGTGAAAGGGCAGGACATTCGAGACTTAGACAACTCCTCTCTCAGCGTCCCGCTCTGGTGTGATCCTGGCGCAGGATATTCCTATTCATCACCATCGCCTCACATCGCTAGCATCGTGCTCCGTAACGTGTCAGGCATGGAACTGAAGGACTTCATCAGTGAGCGTCTTGCCAAGCCCCAAGGTTGGGGCGCCTGGAACTACTGCCTCCAACGCGGTGATTTTTTAATGCCCCATGCAAACGGTGCAGGGAGCACCGCATTGCACGCAACGGACGTGATGCGGTTTGGTTATTGTCTCGCCCAAGGCGGGAAGTGGAAGGATCAGCAACTGGTGCCGCTAGACTACATCAAAATGTGCCAAAACTGGAGCCCGTATAACAAACACTCACCGTTTAGCCTCCAGTTTGAACACAACGCGGACGGTCACGTGGCGGGCGCACCAAAGGACGCTTTCTGGAAGTCTGGAGCCGGTGGCTTTTGTCTATACGTGGTGCCATCGCTGGATCTGGTGATCTATAAGCTGGGGGGCAAAGACGGTCAGTATGATGAAAAGTTGACGGGCATTCCGCAACCACCACCCACCAGTGATCGCAGCACCTGGCAACCAATTCCTGCCACTGGATTTCACGAGGGAAGTTTAGGTGGGCAGGCTCTATGGCGCGTTCTGGAGATGGTCTGTGCAGCGGTTCGTGTTGACTGAGTGTTCGATCAATATGTAGCCCGAGTCGCTTCGAAATGTGAATCTGTGGCAATGGAGGGTTTGGAAAATGAAACACTCAATCTCTCCAAAACTGCATCACTCCGATGGGGGACAAATAGCAAAACTTGCTGACACAAGGTATCCAAACTGTTCAGGCGAGAACCTTCGTTGCCACCTGTCCTTCAACGTTGGTGAGGCGGAAGTTTCTGCCGCCGTAGTTGAACGTGAGTTTGGTGTGATCCAGCCCCAACAAGTGTAGCATGGTCGCGTGCCAGTCGTGGATGTGCATGGGATCGACGACGGCTTTGTGTCCGACCTCATCCGTTGATCCGTAGGTCATTCCTCCCCGCACACCACCTCCCGCCATCCAGATCGAATAGCCGCGATGGTTGTGGTCTCTCCCATCCGCGCTCTGCGCGTATGGGGTTCGTCCGAATTCGCCCGCCCAAACCACCAATGTATCGTTCAAGAGCCCGCGTGATTTGAGGTCAGTGAGCAGTGCGGCAATGGGTTGATCGGTGGCGGCGCAGTTTGTTGCGAGCAATTCCTTCAAGCGATTGTGATGATCCCAGTGCAGGGGCGAGGCGATCTCAATAAAACGGACTCCGGCCTCGGCTAACCTGCGGGCCAGGAGGCACTGCCGTGCAAATTGATCTTTGCCTTTGCCAATGCCGTAGAGATCGAGTGTTTTTTGAGGTTCGCTACGGAGATCCAGAACCTCTGGGACCTCGCTTTGCATGCGAAAAGCCAGTTCAAACGAGGCGATCGCGCCTTCGATTTCAGGGTGATAGACCTCCTT
>CAZCAL010000439.1:3768-4255 GCA_964496625.1 uncultured Verrucomicrobiaceae bacterium
CAATTTGTGCTCGTTCAGACCGCGGATGAGGTCAATCTGGGAGCGTTGCAGATCACGGGATATCGATTTGTTGTCGATGTTTTTCATTGGTGGCCCGGGTGCCACATCCTTCTTCAATAGAGCAGCATAAAGTTCGGGTAATTGACTGCCGCCAATGCGAGTGCCTTGGCAAATGGCAGGCAGAAACGCGCTGCCGTAATTTTGCGCGCCGCCATTGTCTGCGGGAGGGTTGAGCGTGATAAAACCAGGGAGATTATCATTTTCACTGCCCAATCCATAGAGCGTCCAAGCACCGATGGATGGCCGGACAAACTGGAAACTGCCTGTGTGCATTTGGCCAAAAGCCTGGGCATGATTTGGGAGGTCAGTGCGCATTGAATTGATGATGCACAGGTCATCTGCATGTTTTGCTAGATGCGGATAGAGCGTCGTCATCCACTGTCCTGACGAGCCAAATTGCGCGAAGGGATGCACTGGGCCGAGCAAT
>CAZCAL010000440.1:0-4236 GCA_964496625.1 uncultured Verrucomicrobiaceae bacterium
CGTGAACAACAACGACTACAGCGGCAAAACTCCCGCCGTGAAACGCGCGCCCTACGAGAAGATCAAGCTTGTGGCCAGCGACCTTGCGCAGGAGGTGAAGCGCGTCCGTGATTCGCTCCAGCATCAGGATTGGGTGCCTCTGAAAGCGGCTGCCGATGAGTTAGAACTTGCGGTGCGCCGTCCTACGCCGGAGATGATCAAGTGGGCCGAAGGTGTTCTCGCCAAACCCAAAGACGCCGCCCCCACCCATCGTCTGGAGCAACCGTATGCCGAGCGGACCCTCGCCGCCCGTGATGCAAGGCCGGACACCATCAAAGCTGTTACGCAAGCCTTCCGGATTGGCGACCTGGGGATTGCAGCGATTCCGTTTGAGGTCTTTACGGAGATTGGTTTGGAGATCAAGTCACGCAGCCCTTTCAAGGACACCTTCACGATTGAACTCGCCAACGGCAGCAATGGCTACCTGCCCACTCCCGCCCAACACGAACTTGGCGGCTACGAGACTTGGCTGGGAACCAACCGTGTCGAGCGGGATGCTTCGGTGAAAATCACAGTGCAGACTCTGGAGATGCTGAAGCGGGTGAAGTAAACATGTTGGTCACACCAACTCACGAATCGGCTTCGTGCCTGCTTCGACCAGGTAATGAGTGCGGCCCGTGCGATCCTTGATGGTCGTGTTCGCGACGTCGATGCCGAGATTGTGATACAGCGTGGCGAAGACTTCGGGGAAGGTCACGGGACGACTGTCAGCCTCGCCTCCGAGGCGATCTGTGGAGCCGATGACTTGACCCATCTTCATCCCGCCTCCTGCAAGTAGGGCCATCGCCACACGCGGCCAGTGATCACGACCGACCTGTGCGCTGATGGTCGGTGTGCGCCCGAATTCACCCCACACGAGCACGCTGCAATCCTTATCGAGTCCGCGTTGATGCAGGTCTTCAACGAGTGCGGTGATGGCTTGATCGAACAGAGGGAAGTCTTCTTCCTCGCGCTTGAAGATTTCGTTGCCCTTGCCGCCATGCCAGTCCCACTTGCTGTAATTTACGGTGACGACTCTTGAGCCTGCTTCAATGAGTCGACGCGCGGCGAGGAAGCTCTGCGGCACGCGCGGCGCGCCATTCTCATCAATGCGCTTCACGGTGTCGCCAATGCCGCCATAGCGCTCGATGGTGCGCGGGTCTTCTTTGGATAAGTCCAGCGCCTCGGCGAGCTTCGAGGAGGTGAGCATGTTCATCGCCTGCTGGGTGAAGGTGTCTAGCCCGGCCATCATTCCACTGGCATCGGCGTCTCGCCGAAAGCCGTCGAAGCTCTTCAATAGACTCACTCGATCCGCGAGCCGATCTGTCGTAATGCCTTGCAGCGTCAGGTCCGCCTGACCGAGTCCGCCCACGGGACGAAAGGCGGAATTCACCACACCGAGCATCCCTGGTCCTGGCTCGTTGTAGGGGCCGTGCGTGCATTCGTAGCACATGCTGACAAAACCCGGCACGGAGGGATCGACGTTGCCTTGTAGTTTGTTCACCACACTGCCGAACTGCGGCCAGCCTCCAGGTGGGGCGATCTCTGCGCGTCCGGTGTAGCATTGAGACGCATCGTGATTCGCCTGTGCGCCGACGAGCGAGCGGATGATGGTGAACTTGTCCATCATCTTCGCCATGCGCGGGAAGAGTTCGCAGATTTCGATGCCTGGCACGTTGGTGCCGATGGGTTTCATTGGCCCGGACACTTCTCTCGGGGCGTTTGGCTTCAAATCAAACATGTCCTGGTGAGGTGGGCCACCCACGAGGTAGATGAGGATCACCGACTTGTGCGAACTGCCGATGCCCGCCTGCTTTTCCAATGCGAGTAACTGTGGCAAGGAAAGCCCCGCTGCACCCAGCCCGCCCACCTTCAAAAAGTTGCGACGTGAGATGCCATCGCAAAGCGATGCACCGCGATCTGGAGGGGTGAGGATCTTGAGCATGGCGAAGTCTGAGAGCGAATCCAGACTGAGTTCAATGCCCAGCCTGTATCGCGGATAAACCTATGTTCCGAAGGTCGCCGTTCTTTCGCTAAACTGAGCTTGATTTACACTCGGCGCAAAGGCTGTGAGAAGATCATGTCCACGATCGGGATGGGAGTGCGCAGTGCAGGCTCGGTGCTGGCGAAGGCGGGGCCGCGAAGTGCCTTCTGATCATGGATGAGCGAGATGTCATAGACGCTCATGCCGCGCAGCATCTCTGCAGTGAGCGGTTGACCACGTTGGTGCGTGTTGGGATAGGCAAAGGCTTCCACGCGGACGAACTGTGCGACGAGACCGCCGCTCGTGTCGCGTCGAAGCAGGAACTCCGCAGTCGGCTCATCGACGACACTGGCGATGCCCTCATCGGTGACGAAGCGGATCTGCACGTTGGGGCGTTTGGTTGGATCGTTTCCAGAAACGCTGACTTGCAGCTTGTCCTCACGCACGGTGATGCGACTGAAGCGGAAGTCGCTGTGATCAAACGGCGCTGTGACCTCCGCCCTCTCGTTCGCTGAAAGAGAGGCGACGGAGCCGAAGAAGCATCCTTCACGATAAGCACGTAATGTGGTGGCCTCGCGCATCGCGGACGAAAGTGCGTCGAGCTTGGGAACGAGCAATACATTGCGCCCGCGACCAAAGGTATTGTGGTCTTTGACAAAGAAGCCCCAGCAGCGACGACCTGTGCGCAGGATGTCGTCCCACAGCTTGTAAAAGTGAAGGTTCGGTTCGCCGCTGTGATCGTAGAAGCCTCGGCTGGAGCCAAAACCGGAGGTGAGTTGGTTCCACACCTCAATGCCCAGCACCCGTTGGTCGAAGTCTAACATCGGCAAGTAGTCGGCAATTTTGCCTGTAGGATGATTGAGCGTCATGCCGCCACCGTCGGGATACTGAAGCAATTCGAACGCTGCACGGAAGACATCGCGCCACGGACGATTCGTGCCTTGCATGAGGCGATACTGTGTCACGCTCAGCGCAGTCATGTCAAAGACAAGCCTGGTGTCGATGCTGGTCGCTTCTGTGCGCAGGTAGATTGTATGATTGCCGGGCTGATATGCACGTTCATGGATCAGGCCTTTGTCTTTGAATCCCTCCCGAAATTCGCACTCAATGGCACCAACGATGGAGAGTTGCGCGGTTGCTTTGGTCTCAGCGCCTTCGTTGCCGACGATTCGCAGATCGAGTCGATACACCCCGAGCCAAGGCTCTTCTTCACTGAATACGCTCAAGCGATCAAAGCGATGCATGATTGGCGACACAGCGCACTCTTTTGCATTCACGTTACTTCCGTAGCCAGTAGCGAGCATGCTGCCGAGCGCATTAGCGTGCAGTCCTGCATCGGTAAAGGAATGATGCTCTGCATTCGGGGACACGATCAATTCGGGATGCTGGGTCGCGTAGGCTGGTGGCAACGGATAGGTCGGAGCCGAAGGGTAGTAATTGCTGAAGGCAAAGTGCCGGTAGCCCATTTCCACGAAGCCATCGCGTGAGGCGTCAGTTTGTCCTTGATGCTGATGAGAAATTGAGTGCACGCAGTCCCATTGATCCCAATCCACCTCCGCATAGGGATTGGCAAGTTCACGTCCCGTCGCAGTTTCACCCCGCAGTGATACTGTGGCGGGGAGGGCGGTAAGGCAGGCGAGCAAGCTTCTTCGATTCATCCAAGACAGTCGGTTCGGTGGTCGCGATCCTTTCACCTGACGAAGTGTATCACACTGTCAAGATCGGCGCAGACATGGGCGTAATCTCTACACTCTATGAATCCCATTGTTCCGACCTCACGCCGTCACTTCATCAAAACAGCCGCTGCCACGGTAGCAACGTTTAATATTGTTCCTCGGCACGTTCTAGGTGGGCCGCGATTTGTGCCGCCGAGTGAGAAGCTGAATGTCGCGATTATTGGAACGGGTGGGCAAGGGCGGACAAATGTTCGTGCACTGATGCAACTCGAAGATGCCCAGATCATTGCAGTGGCTGACCCTGCGGAGTCGTTCAGCCTTGAGAACTTTTACTTCAAAGGCATGGGTGGTCGGATGCCAGTGAAGGCGGAGATCGAAAAGCACTACGCTGAGAAGACCCCTAACTTCCGCTGCGCTGATTATGTCGATTTCCGTGAGATGCTGGAGAAGGAGAAGTCCATCGACGCTGTTCTTATCGCCACGCCAGATCATCTTCATGCCTATGCCTCGGTGATCGCGATGCGTGCCGGGAAGCATGTGTACTGCGAAAAGCCGCTG
>CAZCAL010000441.1:0-4199 GCA_964496625.1 uncultured Verrucomicrobiaceae bacterium
AAACTATCCAGCGATGTAGCCAGCCTTCGCAAGACGGCCGAGACACTCAGCGATGACCCGAAGGTGATTGCTGAGTTGATTGCTGCCTATGAAGCCTTCGGTGATCGCCTGGGACATATCGCTGCCTACTTGGGCTGCCTTTCTGCGGACAATGCGAACGACGAGGCCGTAAAAGCTGACGAAGCTTGGATCGCTGGACTGGAGGCTGAGCACACCAAACTAAGTGCCGCCTTGCAGTCTAAACTGGCAGCCCTTGATGATGCTGTGTTTACCACCTTGGTGAACACCCCTGCCTTAGCCGATGCGACGCACACTCTCCGCCGGATGCGGGAATCGGGGCAAAAGCAGATGTCGCCGGACCTCGAGTCACTTGCAGCCGATCTGAATGTCGATGGCCTGCACGCTTGGGGACGACTCTACGATACCCTCACCGGCAAGATGGAGTTCGAAATGACCTTCCCCGATGGGCATCAGGAAACCGTCCCTATGTCGCGGCGTCGAGCACTGATGTCTGAGCCGGATCGTCATCTGCGTGAGGCAGCCTTTCACGCCGGGCAAAAGCCGTGGAACGACCACGCTGTAACTCTAGCGGCTGCCTTGAATGGCATCGCAGGCACTCGCCTGACACTATACGGGCGCCGCAACCAACCGCATTTTTTGGATGCGCCACTTTTTGATGGTGCCATGACCCGGGCTTCGCTTGACGCCATGTTGGAGGCCATTCACACCCACATCGAACTGCCGCGTCGCGCACTACGTTCCGCAGCGAAACTTCAGGGCACGACGGCGCTGCACTACTTCGATTTAGAGGCACCACAAGTGGCTGCCCCAGATGAAAAACCTCTCACTTGGGACGACGCCTGCAGCACCGTCGAGCAGGCATTTAGCGCAGCCTATCCAAAGCTGGGCCAATACTTCCGCGACATGCTTGCGCAACGATGGATCGAAGCACAACCTCGCGCTGCCAAACGTCCTGGGGCATTCTGCACAGGCTCGCAATTGAAGCACGAAGAACGCATCTACATGACCTTCCATGGCACGGTGCATGACATGGTGACACTCGCCCATGAGGCGGGCCATGCTTGGCACTCCTGTGTCCTCCGGCCAGCGAGATCCTTCGCAGCGAACTATCCGATGACCTTGGCTGAAACTGCCTCAAACTTCGGCGAAATGATTTTGCTGAATGGCCTCCTCAGTGATCCAAAAATCACCGCCGAAACCAAGGCCTACCTGCTCGATCAGGAGATGCTGCGTGCCCACGCCTACCTGATCAACATACCCATGCGCTACGAATTCGAAAAGGCATTCTACACTGAGCGCGCCGCCGGCGAAGTCTCCGTGTCTCGATTGAGCGAGCTGATGAACAATGCCCAGCGACAACTGTATGGCGACACCTTGCTGCCAGATGGCACAGACCCCTTGTTTTGGGGCTATAAGATGCACTTCTTCATCACTGGCGTCTCTTTTTACAACTTCCCTTATGTCTTCGGCTACCTTCTCAGCCAGGCACTGTTTTCTCGCTTCCAGGCAGAGGGTCCTTCTTTCCTCCCACGTTATGAGGCATTCCTCTCCCAGACCGGCAGCGCTACCTGCGAGGAAGTAGTGAAGCAGACTCTCGGTGAAGACCTAACCAAACCTGAATTCTGGGCTACTGCATTGAAGGCCATGGAACCGGCATTGCTGGCGTATGAGCAGATCGCTGCGACGAAGGCCTAACCAGGAAAGAGTTCCCTGACAGCCCTTTCGCGGAACGCAAAAATGCGCTGCAACTGCGGACGCACCAGGAAGCCGTGCGCGAGATCACCCAGCGGCGCAAACGGTAAGGCGTAGGTGATGCGGTCCTCGATTTCGATCCGACCGTCTCCTAGGTCATGAAAATCATGCTCATGATGCCACACTGCGTATGGACCGATGCGCTGCTCATCGATGAACCTCTTTCCCTCCTCCACGAGCGTGATCTCCGTCAACCAGGTCATCGGGATGTTGAGAACGGGTCGAACGCGGTAGGCGATCATCATCCCCGCATACACCCGCGCTGGCAGGTCGGCGGTCTTGATCTCAAACCCCATGCTGGGCGGTGTGATGCGTGACAAATTGCGCGGATTGGAAAAGAACTCCCACGCGCTTTCTCGCGAAGCTTTGATGATCTGTTTGGTGTGCAGTGTGTGAATGGCCATAATCAGGCGGGATTTAATCTCCAGAGGGTAAAGTTCAGCACCGTGGCAAATGAAACCCAGATCAAATAGGGCACGAACATCAAGCCTGCCGCAGTTCGGACCTTCCAAAAGCTCAGCAGCGTCGCCAAGATGGCCAACCAAAGACAGACAATCACCACCAAGGCCATCCCAATCTGGTGGAAGCCAAAAAACAATGGCGTCCAGGCCGCATTCAATGCGAGCTGAATGGCATAAAGCGCTAGTGGCCGAGAGCATCCCACCTTCTTCCACACCATCCAAGCAGCAACCGCCATCAGCGTGTAGAGCGCGGTCCAGACTGGCCCAAACAACCACGCTGGCGGATTCCATGAGGGTTTGTTCAAAGTCCCATACCAGGCCCCAGGCATGGGGAAAAAGGCCGCGAGTGCTGGTGCCGCGAACGTTACCAGCAAGAAGCCAGTGAGCGCAATTCCAGCGCGATTTGGAGCATTTGAATTGTTGGACATCCTCACCATACGCCGCCCATCAACACGAGGTGCCTATTTTTACGATGCCTACAACTTTGCATCCCGGTGTTTTCTCGGCTATCCATTCGCAAGTGCCAGTCCCCTTTCCAGCCATCCACGAACGAATGAAGGCCGCCGCGTCGATTGCGCGCTTGCCTTTGCGCAGTGGTCGGTGGCGCGGCAGCAGCGGCAGTGTCTTGGGAGATGGCACGGGCAGTTCGATCGACTTCCAGGATCAGCGTGCCTATGCACCCGGTGATGACCCTCGCCACATCAACTGGCTGGCGACAGCGCGCACTGGCCACACCACTATGAAGTTGTATCGGCAGGAGGTGACTCCCAAAGTGGACATTCTCTTCGATATCTCCTCCTCCATGTTTTTGACGGAGGCAAAAGAGACCCGCTCCTGGGAACTGCTCTACTTCTGCCTGGAGAGCGCACTCCGCCTTGGCGCCACTCCTCGCATCCACTTGCTTGGTGAAGATAGCCGCGAGACCCCTATCGAGACTGCATTGGGACATCACTGGGAGATTCCCGCGGTCCAGCCCGGCCACCTCTCGGATGTGCTGCCACGCACCCCCTTGCGAGCTGGATCGATGCGCATTTTGATCAGCGATCTCCTCAGCCCTGCTCCCCCTGAAAAGGTGTTGCCTTTTCTTGCCCAAGGCACCGAAAGGGTCATTTTACTGGCACATACTTTCCCCGAAGAATACAATCCATATTGGTCCGGGAACATCGACTTCGAGGACTGCGAATCAGCGAAACGTGACCGTCGCAGGGTGGAGCCGGATCTGCTCCAGCGTTACCATCGCGCCTACGCCACCCACTTCCGTCTCTGGCATGAGCAGGCGCAGCGCTACCAAGGAGCACTAGCACGTGTGCCCGCTGACATGGAGTTCCTGCCATCGCTACGCCGAGAAGCTGCGACGGCAGGTTGCGTCGATCTGGGATGATTCCCTTCCGTTCCTAACCAAAAAGAGAGGTAACAGGCTGCCCCTTGTCTGCGACCGTGAACGGGCGCTTGCTCGGTGAGAAGATGATGTTGTCCATCGGCAGACCTAGCGCATAGGCGATGGTGGCATTGAGGTCCGGCGGCAGCAGTTTGTTTTCCGCTACTTCATGACCACCTTTGTCCGTCTTCCCATAGATCTGACCACCACGAATGCCACCGCCTGCGAGGATGCTGGAGAATGCCTTTGGATAGTGGTCGCGGCCTTCGTTCTGATTGATCTTTGGTGTGCGCCCAAATTCTGTGGTCAACACGACGAGCGTTTCTTGGAGCAAGCCACGCTTTTCGAGATCACCTAGCAAGGCTGCAAGCCCTTGATCCAGTTTGGCGCAATTCTCTGGCACACGAACGAAGTTATCGTTGTGGGTATCCCAGCCACCGAGAGAGACCTCAACAAAACGCACCCCATGTTCAACGAGGCGACGTGCAAGCAGGCAGCCTTGGCCAAAAGTGTCGCTGCCGTAGAGTTCATGCATATCGGCTGACTCCGCATTGATGTCGAAGGCCTTCAGGTCTTCGCTTTTCATC
>CAZCAL010000442.1:0-4187 GCA_964496625.1 uncultured Verrucomicrobiaceae bacterium
GGATGATCAATCTATCGCTTTCGATCATTTCGGGAAGTTGCACGTTGATTTCTTGGTTTGGATCCAGACAACTGCGACAGGAGAGCCTGGGCCGCGAGCTGCGGCAGGATCGGTTGGGGTCTGAGCTGAGGAAATCGGGAGAGTTCCGCTACTTGTCGCCGCCGCCGGCGTTCATGGCCTTGGCCTCGTCTGGGGGGAGGAAGGACTTGAAGCGGGTTTTGTCGATGGCCTTCATGTAGGCTTCGTTGGGGCTGACGTAGCCATCGCGGAGCTTTTGCCAGATGGCTTCATCCATAAACTGCATGCCTTGGGCTTTGCCGCCGATGATGACGTCATAAAGCTTCTGGGTGGCACCTTCGCGGATGATGGAGCCGACGGCTGGGGTGGAAACCATGATCTCGTTCACGGCGACGCGGCCTTTGCCGTCTGCCTTTTTCATGAGGAGCTGGGCAACGACGCCCTTGAGCGAGGCGGCGAGCATGGTGCGGACCTGGCTTTGTTCTGTGGAGGGGAAGACGTCAATGATACGGTCGACGGTCTTGCGGGCGTTGTTCGTATGCAGGGTGCCGAAGACGAGGAGGCCAGTCTCTGCTGCGGTGAGGGCGAGGGAGATGGTTTCTAGGTCGCGCATTTCCCCGACCAGAACGATATCTGCATCTTCACGGAGAGCGGCGCGTAGGCCGTCGGCGAAGGATGGGGTCTGGATGGGCACTTCACGCTGGGTGATGATGCTCTTTTTGTTGCGGTGGACGAACTCGATGGGCTCCTCAATCGTGATGATGTGGCGCCGGAAGTTGGTATTGATGTAATCGAGCAACGCGGCCAGGGTGGTGGACTTGCCGGAACCGGTAGGACCGGTGACAAGGACGAGGCCGGAGCGGATGTGGCCGAATTCTTTGACCACTGGAGGGATGCCAAGCTGCTCCAGTGAGGCGATTTTGGTGGGAATGATACGGAAGACGGCACCGTAGCCGTATTGCTGGCGCAGGAAGTTACAGCGGAAGCGGTGGTCGGCATCCATCTCGTAGGCGAAGTCGAGATCGCCCTTTTCGATGTAGCGATCCCAGGCGCGGGGTTCGCAAATTTCCCGCATCATGGCCTCCATGGTCTCGGCAGTGAGGATGACGTCATCAATCGGCTTGATGCTGCCGTGGACACGGATTTTAGGTGGTTGCCCCTGGCTGAGGTGCAAGTCGGACCCGCCCAACTCGATGAGGCGGTGGAAGTAGTTATCGATGATCGGCATGGGAGCGGACAATGGACGTGGAAGGGCGGGGACTGCGAAAATGTGCGGTCGGGTTAGGACTTGAAGAAGGCTTTCATGACGACTTTGTCTTCGGCGCGGGACTCGCACTCTTCGCGGGTGATGAGCCCCTTGGAGTAGAGTTCGCGCAGGGAGTCGTCCATGGTGATCATGCCGACGTTTTTGCCGGTCTGCATGACGCCGTTGAGCATGAATGTTTTGCCTTCGCGAATGCAGTTGGCTACAGCGGGAGTATTCACCAGGAGTTCCAAGGCCATGACGCGGCCATTGCCATCTGGCTTGGGAACCAGCTGCTGGGAGATGATGCCGCGCAGGGACTCTGAGACCATGATGCGGATCTGGTCACGCTGGTCTGAGGGGAAAACGTCGAGCACGCGGTCAAGGGTGCGGGCGGCATTTCCGGTATGGAGGGTTCCCAAGACTAAGTGGCCGGTTTCAGCAGCAGTGATGGCCAGCGAGATGGTCTCAAGGTCGCGCATTTCCCCCACCATGATGATGTCTGGGTCTTCACGCAGGGCTCCGCGGAGGGCGGCGGCGAAGGACTCGGTGTGGGTCCCGACTTCGCGCTGGTTGATGTGGCAGCCTTTCGGCTCCAGAACGTATTCGATAGGGTCCTCGAGGGTGATGATGTGGTCTTCGCGCTCTTTGTTGATCTCATCGACGAGGGCGGCCAGGGTGGTGGACTTACCGCAACCGACGGGGCCGGTCACGAGGACGAGGCCGTTGTGATAGCGGATGAGAGTGCGGACGGTGTCTGGGAGGTCTAGATCCTTAATGCTGCGGGTAGCGCTATTGATGACTCGGAAGGCCATGTCAATGCCGAGCCGTTGCTGGACGACGGAGGAGCGGAAGCGGCCATATCCAGGGGAGTAAGCGAAGTCCACGTCACCTTTTTCTTCAAGATCTTTGGCCTGTTTCTCGTTGAGGAAGCCGTAAGCTAGGCGGCGGGCGTCTTCAGCGGTCAGGATGGCAGCGTTGTTCCAGATGGGTTGGAGGTTACCAAAGCGGCGCCAGGTGGGCTGTGAGCCTGTGGCGAGGTGGAGATCCGAGGCATCATACTCCATGCAGAACCGGAGATAGTCATCGACGGAACCGAGCACTGGCAGGGTGTCGGCTGGGGCTGGGGTGGCTGCGGAATCAGACATGAGGGCTTAACGGAAATCTGTGTATGACTGGGAAGAGGGTGCCGAAGGGTCTGGAATGAGACTTTTAAGGCGGGAGGCAATGAGCGTGAACGCTGCTTTTTTGACGATTCCGAGCATCGGAGTCATCAGCCAAGCGGCAAGGGTGCGATTTGTAGCGACTTTGCCAGAAATGTCACGCTCATTCTTGCGGGAGCCGAAAGGTTTGATCAAACGGACGACGGCAACGCCAGCGACGACGGCACCAGCGATCCATGCCCACCGGTAATTTTCAATGCTGCGGCTGACGAGTGTCCTGGGGTTCCAATCTCGGGATGTCTCCCCCATGTGCACGTGAATGGCTGCCCGCGCGTGATCCAGATCCCTGAGAATGAGCTGTTTTTCCGTCATGCTTGGGTGTCCTCGCCGGCGATCCATTCCCGGTCCCGTTTGAGTTGATTGAAGCTCTCTTCAAAAATGCGCAGCGCGGTCAATTTTCGCTTTAACCAGAGGGAGGCGATCATTCCAAGAACGATATGAGTGGCAGCCAGGGCCATGGCGGCGCGGCTCCAATGCCAGCCCGTCCGTTCCGCCAGCATCCAGACAATGGCGGGCATTGCCAGCAGCCAACCTGTGAAAAGCGCGCCAAAGGTGCCCAGCGCTAAGAGGCTGACTCCCGTAATACGGCCCCCTGCTTCACGAGCCTCGATCTGGAGGAGCCGACCCCGGGCTTCTGCGTATAACACCCACGCCCGTACGAGACCACGAATGCCGCTAGCGGCGGTTGGCCCGGGTGGGGGTGACGCAGGATCCATTGCAGACAATCAAGACGCGAGACCGGTAGGCCTGTCTCGGGCGTCGGTGGTGCGGAATTAGCGACGCAGAATGACGCCAAGGAGGAAGCCAGCACCGAAGGCGGTGAGCAGCGCTTGCACGGGTTTTTCGCGGGCAAATTTTTCCGCATGAGTGCGGATGTCGTCATAGCGCTCGCGGGCGTCAGTCATCGCCTGACCGGCGTACTCGCGGATTTCACCTGCTTTTTCGCGGATGTCTTCGACACGTTGCCCGGCGGCAGCGCGGAAGGATTCGGCGTGCTCGCCTGCGGCGGAGCGAAGTTCAGCAGCCTTTTGGCCGACGGTGCCTCGGAGTTCGGCGGCTTTTTGGCCGACGGCACCGCGGAGCTCTTCGGCCTTTTGGGCGGCTGCGGCGCGCAATTCTTCGGCAGCTTTCATCGCGCTTGCCTTAGCGGCTTGGAAAGGATCGTGCCCGGTAGCGGGAGCGAATGGGGAATCGGGTGCTGGATCGGTCATGGCTGGTAGCTTGGTTAAATAGTGAACGTGTGTTGAACGAATAAAGCCTGTCTGGCTTTTGAAGCGAGAAAAAAATGGCTATTCTTGGTTCTTTGTGCGGGTGTAGGAGAATGGAAGTATCGGAGTTTTAGGCCGCAGGGAAGGGTGCTCTAAGAAGTTAAATCAGTGATTGACTATATTTAGTATAATTTTAATATTATGCGAATGTCCCCAACTGATCGCCAATCTCCTCATCCTGATTCTGGGCGTGAGGTCAAAGAACGAGTACTTTATTCGCTGCCGTTGCACATCCGAATAGGGGTGATGTTGGCGGCGATGTGGGTGATCTTTGTGGTAGCGACGTATGCGGGGTTGTTGGTTGTGGTCGGATTGGCCATGGTTCTGGCCTGCAACACCGCATTTGAGCACTTGGCTTTAGGGCAGGGGAACGTGTTTATCAATGCGGGTGTGAGCGCGGCTCTGGCCTGTGCTGGAGTGCTCTGGGCATGGATG
>CAZCAL010000443.1:0-4179 GCA_964496625.1 uncultured Verrucomicrobiaceae bacterium
CTCGCGAGCAGCAGGCCGCCGACCACGTCCTCATGACGGACGCCCAGCGCGAGGAACAACTGGCGAAGTGCCGTGAACTGCGCAAAATGTATTATGACGCTGGAGTGTACATTCACCTTCACAAGCTCAGCTTTGGACAGTCTGACGAAGAGATCGAAATGAATTTCCTCATCGCCAAGGCGCTCGGTGCCGTGGGCATCACCACCGAGCGCAATGAGTTCCTGGCACGGAGAGTGGCTCCCTTTGCGGAAAAACACAAGATTTGGGTGGCCTTCCACAATCACACCAACAATGTCCCGGTCATCGACAAGACGGACCCCATTTTGGAGATCGGTGAGTTCATCGGCTTGAATCTCGACATCGGGCACTACGTTGCTGGCACCAAGGGCCAGTCACCTATTCCCGTGCTGGAAAAATACCACGACCGGATTCTCAACCTGCATTTAAAAGATCGCACTGCTGAAGGTGGGAATCTGCCTTGGGGACAAGGACAAACACCCATCAAAGAGGTGCTTCAGTTGATGCGCAAAGAGAAGTGGACCTTCCCAGCCAACATCGAACTTGAATACGCCATCCCCGAAGGCTCCGACGCCGTGAAGGAAGTGGCCAAGTGTGTGCAGTATTGCCGCGAAGCACTTGCTTGAGTTCTGAATCCGTCATTCCCCACCATCAACATGCCTACTCGTCGTCATTTCATCTCTTCTGTTACCGCTGCTCTTGGTGGTTCTTTATTTGCTGCCAACGGTCAGCCGAAGACCATCGTTCTTCATTCTGCTTGGGATACGGTGAACATTGGCGACATCGGTCATACGCCCGGCACTCTGCGAGTGATCGAGGAACATCTACCGCAGGTCAAAATCGTGCTGTGGGCGGCGAAGTTGGATGAGCGTGTTACGGCCATGCTTAAGACACGGTTTCCGAAGGTGGAGATCCTCCAGGGCAATCTCTTCAAGGATGGCGAGAAGGATCGCCAACTGCAGGAGGCGGTTAAAAATGCTGATCTCTTTATCCGTAACTCTGGCATGGGTCAGGACATCACCTTCATGCAATTTTGCAGCAAGCTGGGCAAGCCTTATGGCCTATTTGGGCAGTCGTATTTCCCGAGCATGGTGGAAGGGCAGGGGGCAGAGGAACGCATCGCCCTGCTCAATAGGGCTTCGTTCATTTACACTCGCGAGACCAAGACGCTGAACATCCTCAAAAGCCACGGAATCAAAACGCCTGTGCTGGAGTTTGGACCCGATGGTTGTTTCGGCATTGATGTTCGCGATGATGAGCGAGGATTGGCCACGATGAAGAAGTTGGGGTTGGAGGATCGCAAGTTCATCACGCTGCAACTTCGCACCAACACCGCGAAGCTCCCTGGGGTGGATGATACGCGCACACCCAAGCTCAATCCCTTGCATCCCTCGCCCGAGCAGATCGCGGACGATGAACGTCGTGCGGCAAAGTATCGGGAGTTGGTGACGATGTGGGTGCAGAAGACTGGCTACAAGGTTCTCATTGCCCCAGAGGTGAAGAAGGAGATGGAGCACAATAAGCGCCTGATCCACGATCCACTGCCAGAGGACATCCGCAGCCATGTCGTGAATCTGGAGTATTTTTGGAACGCTGATGAGGCGGCTTCCGTCTTTGCGCGGGCGCACACCATCGTTTGTCATGAGCCGCATTCACCCATCATTGCTCTGGCCAACGGCACGCCCATCATTCACACTTACTCCGAATTTCATTCGCCGAAGTGCTGGATGTTCAAGGACATCGGCCTGCCCGAGTGGCTGCTGGAAATGGATGAGACACCGGTCGAAAAAATGGCCGACACGCTCTTCGCCATCAATGATGACTACGCTGGGGCTCTCGCTAAAGTGAAGAAGGCCATGGACTATGTGCATTCCTGCTTTACTGGCTCCATGAAACATGTGAAGGGCGTCATCAGCGCATGAGCTTTTGATCCAGTTTGTTCCGCCCCATTCCCCTGAGATTTCCATGCGACTCCCTCTCGTATTCAGCCTTGTCACCACTGTTCTTATGGCTCCAACACGAGCAGCAGAGCCATTGGTTGCCTTCACCACGGGTGCTCGGATTCTATTTCAGGGTGACTCCATCACGGATGGGAATCGAGGGCGAAGCCTCGACCCCAATCACATTCTCGGGCATGGTTACGCCTTTCTCGTCGCCGCCAAGTTTGGAGCGGCGTTTCCCAGTTCCAACCTGGACTTCATGAATCGTGGGGTGAGTGGCAACACGGTGGCAGACCTGAATAAGCGCTGGCAGGCGGATACTCTGGAACTGAAACCGGATCTTCTAAGCATTCTCATCGGCGTGAATGATGCGGGGCGAGGGATCCCCATCATCGAATTTGAGCCTACTTACGACAAGATCATTCTTGAAGCCAAGGCAGCGAATCCGATGCTAAAGCTGGTCCTCTGCGAGCCCTTCACTCTCCCGGTCGGCAAGCGCAAAGAGGGTTACAGTGGATGGTTTGCCAACATCAAGCAGCGCCAGGAGATCGTGGCCCGTCTTGCGAAGAAGCATGGCGCAGCGCTGGTGCAGTTTCAGCACGTCTTCGATGAAGCCACGAAACGTGCCCCCGCTGAGTATTGGATTTGGGATGGCGTTCACCCGACCTATCGCGGCCATCAACTCATGGCAGATGAGTGGGAACGCGTGGTCCGAGAGTTTTGGCAATGAACGCTCTGCTGCACCGTGGAAGACTGCCGACGGTGATCGCGCTGGTGCTGACCTTCTGCACGCAGATGGATGCAGGGGCGGAGCCGACGGCCGATGGCTATTTGCTGCTGGATTCGCGTGTTGTTTTGAAGACACAGAATGCACGGCTGAGTGTGGGGAAGGTTCAAAAACACTTCGCCAATCCGCTGATGGCCGAGGATAAGCCGTGGGAGGTGCGCTTTGACAATCTTTACGCCAACGTGCTTTTTGATCCCGTGGCTAGCCTCTACCAATGTTGGTATAGTCCCTTCATTGTGGATCACTCGTCCAAAGGCAGGTCGTTGGAGCAGCGTCATACGGTGAAGTATCGACCACCCCCTGGACGTGAGATGGGGGTGTGCTATGCCGTGTCGCGTGATGGCTTGCGATGGGAGAAGCCCGACCTGGGGTTGGTCGAGTTCAATGGCAGTAAGTCCAACAATCTTGTGCTTCGCGGCCCGCATGGTGCAGGTGTCATTCGTGATGGGGCTGAAGGCGATTTGCAACGGCGCTACAAGATGTTTCGTGCCGAGGATATGCATTACTCGGCAGATGGTGTGCACTGGGGGGATGCCATGCCGAGCGATGGTATAGGTGCCCGCAGTGACACTCACAACAACATGGTCAGTGCGCCGGAAGGAGCTGGGTTTGTCGGCTTTGTGCGGCTTTTTGACAGCAGCACGGGCAGCAGACAACGAGTGGTGGGTCGCACCGAGAGTGTGGATCTTCAACGCTGGGCGAAGGCAACCGAGGTTCTGCGGTGCGATCCGCAGAACCAAGCCTATGCGATGCCGGTCTTTCGATATGGGCGCGTGTATCTTGGATTGTTGGCGGTTTTCCGCACCAAGGAAGATCGTGTGCACACGGAATTGGCCTGGAGTCCCGACACGGTGAAGTGGTATCGCATTCAGCCGGGCACGCCGTTGATCGACAACTCCTCCAAGGAAGGCGATTACGACTGGGGCTGTGTTTATGCTGCGGCATCTCCCGTCGTTTTGGACAACGAAATCCGGATCTACTACGGAGGTTCCAATGGCAAGCACACGAGTTGGCGCGACGGCTTCTTGTGCCTAGCCAGTCTGCGCCCCGATGGCTGGGCAGGTTATGAGCAGGAGAAGGAGGATGCACTGGCGGTGGTGACCACGCAAGCCGTCACCTGCACCGGGTCAAGCCTTTGGATTACCTGTGAGGTGGAGCCTGGTGGTAGGGTGAAGGTCAGCGCATTCGATGGCCCCGGTGAGGAGGTCAGCAGCGAGGTTATCACTCAAACAGGCACTCGGATAGCAGCTGGAAAATTATCCAACTCGCGAGACCTTCCCGTGACGTTGCGTTTTGAAATTGATCACGCCAAGGTTTACTCGTTTGGGTTTTCAAATCCGCCATGACCTCCATCTTTTTTCCTCTCTGCCTCCTTCTTGCGTTGATCCCAGCCGCTGTGTCTGCGGCGGAAACGCAGTCGAAATTGCCCTCTGG
>CAZCAL010000444.1:0-1318 GCA_964496625.1 uncultured Verrucomicrobiaceae bacterium
CAAAGGCCTCCTGAAGCCGATCAGGGCGGGGCGGTGGCCGGATTTATCTTTGAGTCCGGCCACCGCTCAGTTTTTCACGCTCTTCCCATTGACCCTTTTACCGCTCCGAAACCTCATGCGACCTCAATCTTCTGCTTTCTCCCCCCACCGGACCTGGATCCTCGCCGGGCTCATCTCCATCCATCTTTCTGTCGCCGCCCTTTCGGAGACGATCGTTGATACGCGTTACCAATACTACCAAGAGGACAATGATCGTGTCCGCGTGGATTCCGATTACTCTCTTTACAGCATCGACCTGAGCGACACCGTCGTGCTCGATGGCACTTTACTTTATAGCGTCATCTCCGGTGCGTCTCCCACGGGCTTGCCGCCAGACAAGCGCGGTGGTCAGGTCCCACTGGTGCATCTTGAGGATGAGCGCTACGCAGCCTCGATGGGACTGACGGCCCAGCTCGGGAATCACTCCCTCAACGGTGGGCTCTCTTACAGCTATGAGTCGGATTACCTGTCTCTGGGTGCTTCACTTCAAGACACAATTTCTTTGAATGAGAAGAACACGGAATTGGTGCTAGGCATGGCCTATACACGCGATACCGTGGGAGCAAACGGTTCCAATCTGAGTGAAGCCAAGCGGGCTTATGACTGGATCGTCGGCATCAATCAGGTCCTCGGGCCAAACACACTGCTAAACTTCAATCTGGGTCTCGGCCTGAAGCAAGGCTTCCTCAGCGATCCCTACAAACGGGTGCTCATCGATGACGAAGTCTATTATGAAAACCGCCCCGGGCGTAAGCTGGAGCAGCTCGTCTTCCTGCAACTCACCCATTACATCGAGCCGCTCGATGCGAGCGTGGAGGTCTCATACCGCTTTGGTCACAATGATCACGGCATCGTGTCCCACACGGCCATGGTCGCCTTCTACAAGTACTTCTTCGAGAAGCGGCTCGTGCTGCGTCCCAGCTTCCGCTTTTATGATCAATCGGCAGCGGACTACTATGCGGTAGAGTTCAGTGGCAATCCAGACTACTACTCTTCAGACTATCGCGTCTCTGCGGAGCAAACCTTCAATCTGGGTCTGCAACTCCGCTGGAAGGTGACGGACAATTTCGCGCTCGACCTCGGCTATGAACGATTCATCAGCCGCGGCACGGACGGACACACCTCACAGTCTGCCTATCCAGATGCGCACAGCATCACTGCGGGTGTGCACCTGACCTTCTAATCCCGCCCATCAGGACCCGTCATGAGCGCCAGTCTCGACATGCTCCGCGAGCGTTTGTCCAAGTCTCTCATCGAAGAGATCGACGATGACTTTTAT
>CAZCAL010000444.1:1328-4129 GCA_964496625.1 uncultured Verrucomicrobiaceae bacterium
TATGAAGTGCCTTTCTTTGCGCTCGGTTCCGAGTGCGAGTTGTACTTCTCTGCGGCGAAGTTTGAGCTTGCGCAGGCCTTTGTGGCGCGTGCCTTTGAGTGGTTGGCGCAGTTTGAGGCCCGACAGTCGCGCTTTCTGCCGGACAGCGAGATCAGCCGGATCAATGCCAATGCCGGCGTCGAATGGACGGACATTCATCCTGAGACCGATGTGTTGCTTGATCTCTGTGGGCATAGCAACTTTGTCTCCGAAGGCGCTTTTGATGCGACTTCATTACCACTCAGCCGACTCTGGGACTGGAAGCGCAAACACGATAGCCTTCCCACAGAAGACGAGATCGCTGCAGCCAAAAGTCTTGTCGGTTGGAAGAGCATCGAGCGCTCTCCAGGCCGCATCTTTTTGCCGCAGAAAGGCATGATGCTGGACTTCGGAGGCGTGGGCAAAGAGTTCGCCGTGGACTGTCTCAAACAACTGGCGGTCGCCTGCGGCATCCAGCATGTGATGGTGGATCTTGGCGGGGATATCGCAGTGCAGGGGGAACCGCCCGAGGGCGGCGGCTGGTATGT
Source organism: uncultured Verrucomicrobiaceae bacterium (assembly GCA_964496625.1). Classification (GTDB taxonomy): domain Bacteria; phylum Verrucomicrobiota; class Verrucomicrobiia; order Verrucomicrobiales; family Verrucomicrobiaceae; genus JACKQF01. The sequence continues at coordinate 1,895 of CAZCAL010000444.1, forward strand.
CGGTCTTGAAGATCCCGCCAACACAGATAATTCCCACTGCGGCATCCGGCTGAAGGATCGCGCCGCAGTAGCGACCTCCGGCGACTATCGGCGGTGCTTTCAGCATAATGGTCGGACGTATGGGCACATCCTTGATTGCCGCACTGGCTGGCCAGTGGCCAATGGAACCCGTTCCGTCACGGTCATCGCGTCACGCTGCACAGAGGCAGGCCTTTTGGCCACCTCCGCCATGATCATCGGCGGTGCCGATGCGGTCACCATGCTGGAGCGCACGCCTGGCGTGCAAGGCTGCGTGTGGTCAAACGGACGCCTCTTTGAAACGCGCGGCTTTCGGCGCTCTGTCCTGCCGAAGGGCTGGGACGATGACGCCAACGAATGAAATCTTTCCAACACAAACAATCCAAAACATCGACGACAACTATGAACAGAAGAAACTTCATCCAACGCACTGCCGCTCTTTGCAGCAGCATCATTGCTACCACCTCCACACCACTCTTTGCCGCAGGCTGGAAAGAAGGCGCACGCCTCCCAGACCTTGGATCCTTTGGCCTCGAAGGCACCCTGCCAAAGCTCGCCGGAAAGGTAGTCTATCTCGACTTTTGGGCCTCATGGTGTGCACCATGCAAAGCGTCTTTTCCAGTCATCAATCGCTGGCATCAGGAGCTGGGACCTCGCGGCTTTGTCGTGCTTGGTGTGAACATTGACGAGACCCAGGCTGACATGCAGACCTTCTTGAAGAAGAACGTCGTGCAGTTCCCAGTCGTCCGCGATGCCGCTCACAAACTGGTGGCTGCGGCTGATGTTAGCACCATGCCCTCTTCTTTCATGATTGATCGTCAGGGCGTGATCCGCCACGCCCACAGCGGCTTCCATGCGAAGGAGGAGCCGAAGCTTCTCGCTCAACTCAATGCGCTCCTTGGCTGATTCTGCGCGTTCAAACTTCCACGATTCTCCAACAACTATGAAGACACTCCGATTCTTCCTCTGTCTCAGTGCGCTCAGTGCTTTTTCTTCCTGCACTCATGTGAAACCATGGGAGCGAGGCCATCTCGCGGATTACCTGATGATCCCTGGCCGCGATCCGTTGACGGATTCCATTTCCGAACACGTCTGGTTCACCCGTGAAGCCTTTGCGGGCGGTCGCGGGGTGGGTGGCGGCGGTTGTGGTTGCAACTGATGGCCATGAGTTGCTTCCGCAAAACATTCACACTCTGGTTGGGTTTGATCTTCACCGTGGCGGGCACTGGCAATGGCCTAGCCCGCCGCGCTTGGGACAAGCATGAATCCGGGCTCAGTGTGGATATTGACCTCGACTACGATGGCAGCCGCCATCGGACGAATGCATTTCACTTCGGCACGGAAGTTGAGTGGGGAAACCTTGAAGAATGGGTTAGCCTGAGCTTTGATACCTACTCGGATTTCAAATCAGGCTGGCGGATGCGGCAGGACGCTTACTCCACGCTGGAGCTCGGCAAAGCTCTATGGCGCGACAACGATGCACGGCTTTACATCAACGCCAGTGTAGAAATTGACGCGCATTCTTACCTCGCCTCGACTGGCTGGGACATCAGCCCGGAGGTCGCCTTTGTGAAGGGGCTCAATGACGATTGGTGGGTCGGCGCGACGATCAGCGGCTCCTTTGCCACCTCGCCTGATGAAGGTTATCTGGCGGGTTATGGATCACTGAGCTTGTGGGCGACTTGGCTTTGCGGATGGATGCCAGATGAGGAAGACTCCCTGAGTCTCAGCATCTGGATGGCCACCAATGAGGACCCAGACGCTGGTCGGGCGCTCTTCATTGGGCTGGAGTATGAATTTGATCTGACCGAGAGCGTTCAGGCCACTGTCGGTGTCGGCACTGATCCCTATACGCCCTGGGATCACCTCGGTGCCTACGCAAGCGCTGGGCTTCGCTGGAGCTTCTAGCGACTGCGAGCTAGTTCAACCCATACCGCGCATGACCTCTCAATCGTCCGCAGGCATGGGGAACAGGAATCTTTCCAGGAATGCTAGTGGCGGATTTTTGAGGTCCTTTCGGCGCGTCCAGCAATACTGATACTTGGAATCCAAGCGTCCCGTCGTCTTTGCGCACGGCCGGGGACTCCACCACGTAACCTGTCACTACCGCCCAGGGCCCGATTGATTTTGGTAGGCGCTGCGTCAGTGCGTCCGGCAGTGCCGCCACTCCCACTCGGATCTGCACCTCTGACCCGATTTCAAACCGCTGCCGTGACC
>CAZCAL010000445.1:0-2867 GCA_964496625.1 uncultured Verrucomicrobiaceae bacterium
GTGCTTCTCGATGATATTCTTGAACATTCGGCGGCTGTCATGCGCAGTGCTCTCAGTCGTTTGCCCGTCACTTCTGTTGCTGAACAACAATTGGACGATGGGAGTCGGATTGTCGTCTGCCTGAGAAGGGTGAATGACGGCCTTAGAATTGATTTCACGGGCACCTCGATGGTTCATCCTGGAAATCTTAATGCTACCACGGCAATTGTGCGCAGTGCGGTCTTGTATGCGCTGCGAGTATGGTTAGAGCAGGATTTGCCATTGAATGAGGGTCTGCTGGTTCCAGTTCAATTCGTTTGTCCAGAGGGGATGTTAAACCCAAAGTTCACTGGGAATTCGGCGTGCGATCCTGCCGTCGTGGGTGGCAATGTCGAGGTGAGCCAGCGACTCGTGGATACCTTGTTTCTGGCGCTTGACGTTCAGGCGTGCAGTCAGGGCACGATGAACAATCTGTTGTTTGGAAACGATCGGTTCGGCTACTACGAGACGATTGCGGGTGGATCAGGCGCAGGCAACGGATACGACGGTGCCGATGCCTTGCACACCAACATGACGAACACGGCGATCACCGATGCCGAGATCTTAGAGATGAGATTTCCAGTTCGATTGTGGCGGTTTGCAGTGCGATCTGAATCTGGCGGTGCTGGCCAATGGCGCGGTGGAAATGGGGTCGTGCGTGAGTTTGAATTCCTGCGCCCATTGACGGTTTCAATTCTCTCTCAACATCGCGTCGAAGCGCCCTACGGATTGGCGGGTGGAAACTGCGGTCAGTGTGGCGAGCAGTGGCTGCATCCATCGGATGGCGCAAGTCCGATTCGCCTCAATGGATGTGTGCAGATCAGTGTGCTGCCTGGTGACCGCCTGATTGTGATGACACCGGGTGGCGGTGGCTATGGTCAGGCTAAGATTGAGTCAATGACATGACCGTGAACGTCGGTGAGGCGACGTTCAATGCCGTTGTGATAGTAGCTCAAGCGTTGATGATTGATGCCGAGGATCTCTAGCATGGTCGCGTGGAGATCGTAGATGGTGGTAATGTTTTCCTGGGCCTTGTGGCCAAAGTCGTCGGTTGCCCCATAGCTGAAACCGGCCTTCACACCTGCTCCGGCAAGCCATACGGTGAAACCTGCGGGATTGTGATCGCGACCGTTGGCACCTTTTTGGAAGGTTGGCATTCGCCCAAATTCAGTCACAAACGCAACAAGCGTGTCTTTCAGCATCCCACGCTGCTTGAGGTCCTTCAGCAGAGCTGCAGCGGGTTGATCAAGGATGGGGCCATGCACTGCGTATTGTTTCTCAATCGTCTTGTGGCCATCCCAGTTGCCCACGCCTTCGCCCATCGCATAAGCACCGTTGAAGAGTTGAACGAATCTCACGCCACGTTCCAGGAGCCGTCGTGCAAGCAGGCAATTACGACCAAACCCGGCTTTGTTGGTATTGCTATCATTGAGGCCGTAGGCTTCACGGGTCGAGGCACTTTCGGTGGAAAGGTTGCCGACATCAGCGGCGGCCAATTGCATCTTCGCCGCCATCTCATAGCTGGCAATGCGGGCCATGAGATCGGTGTCGCCGGGGTTCTGTTCAAGGTGGGCCTCGTTCATGCGCTTGATGAAGTCGCGCGCGGCGCGGTCATCCCGCTCGCTGATCGAAGCTGGCCGCGCAAGGTGTGGGATAGGTTTGTCCGCATTGAATGCGGTGCCCTGAAATACGGCTGGGAGGAACGCACTGTTCCAATGATTGGGGCCAGACTGCGGAACACCTCGCGGATCGGGGATGGCGACAAATGCGGGCAAATCCTGGCATTCTGAACCCAGCGCATAGGTGAACCAACTGCCCATTGCTGGGAATCCGTCGAGGATGTAGCCGGTGCTCATCTGGTTCTCCGCCGGTCCATGAGTATTGGACTTGGCCGTCATTGAGTGGATGAAGCACATGTCATCTGCGAGTTCAGCGAGGTTGGGAATGAGATCGCTGATCATCTTTCCAGACTGCCCGCGCGGCTTGAATTCCCAGAGTGGCTTGATGAGGTTGCCTTGAGCACCCATCCGCACCGGGCATGGGAGTGTCGTGGCGCTTCACAAGTTCTGGCTTGTAGTCGAAGGTGTCAACGTGGCTCACAGCGCCTGAGCAGAAGATCACAAGGACCTGCCGTGCCCGCGGTGTGCCGGGAGCTGGACGCGGCGCGTGAGGGTGGGATGGGTCAATCTGTGGTCGCCAAGGGGTAAGATCTTCGGCCCCTAATCGCCCCTGCTGTGCTAGCAATGAAGCGAGAGCGATGTTGCTCAGTCCGCCGCAAGTGTGTCTGAGAAAAGCGCGTCGGTCGAGCAGGCTGCGTCCTGCTGGCGTGATGTGAGAGGCATTCATGATCAGGGAAGATAGAGGAATTCGCTGGAGTTGAGCAGTGCTCGGCAAAAGGTGTTGAGGCCATGCTCCGTCACCAGTGTTGTCGAGTCGCGAAGTTCTGTCGTCTGGGGTTCTCGGTTGAAAAGGAGCTCAAAAGCCCGAGCCACCTGCTTCGGTGCCTCTGGCCCCGCCTCCTTCTTCAAACGGTCAGCGAGACGCTGGGATTGCTGAAGCAGGAATGTGCTGTTGAGGAGGCTTAGTGCCTGAATGGATGTCGTGGAACGTCCCCGACGCGGCGCGATCTGGCCTGCGTCAGGACAGTCAAAAGCGCCGAAGGTATCGTCCAACTGCATGCGGGGTTTGCGTTGATAAACCATGCGGCGAAAGGTGTCGGCATCGAACTCGGTCTTCGGTTTATAGACTCGGACATAGTTTTCGTTCGCCTCAAAAAGATTGAATCCAGGGCCACCCATACGCAGATCCAAATTGCCGCAAACTTGCAGGATCGCATCGCGAAGCGGTTC
>CAZCAL010000445.1:2877-4111 GCA_964496625.1 uncultured Verrucomicrobiaceae bacterium
GCATCCATCCTGCGGGCAGGGAATCGCCACAGGTAGCGCGCATCTGCATCCAGAGCGAAGGCCTCAGGTCGGATGTGCGAGCTTTGCTGAAAGGTCTCGCTGGTGAGGATCAGCCTTTGGATATGCTTCATCGACCACTGATGACTGATCAACTCCGACGCCAGCCAGTCGAGGAGTTCCGGGTGGGTGGGATTCGCACCGTTGGCACCGAAGTCGCTGGATGTATCAACGATGCCGCGCCCAAAGTGATATTGCCATAGTCGGTTCACAATGACGCGAGCCGTTAACGGGTTGTCCTTATCCACAATCCAATCTGCCAAAGCCAAGCGGCGCTGCGGTTCAGTGAGATCTTTGGGCGTGGTCCTGCGAGGGCCGATTTGTGTCAATGTTCCGGGGGCAATGACTTCGCGTGGCGCCATCGGATCGCCGCGATACAGTCGATGGGTCTCCGGCGGCTCTTCAAATCGTCCTGCATAGACCTGCTGCTTCGTGTTCAGTTCAGCGATGCGAGTGGACAATTGGCCGCGCTGATCCGACAGCGACCGAACAGCGGCGATCTGATCTGTTGGCACTCCACTGAGCGTCGGGATGCTGTGAATACGATCTCCGTAACTTAGCGGAAGCCGGTCCGCTGATGATGCCAATGTCCGCCAAATCTTGCCATCGAGCGAAGCTTCAATGAGGTAATCTGTGACCAATCGATCCGAATAGACCTTCTTGCCATTGGATTGATCTCTGCCCCACTGGACGCGATTGATGCGTTGTGTTTTGGCCAGCTGGATTTGAACCCATCCCGTGTGGCCTTTCGCAATCCAACTTTTCTGGTTGCCCAATAGACCATCATTGAGGTGGGCGATCTGATGCAATTCATTGGCTCCATCGCGATAGACTCCACTGGCTGTGGCAATGCCTCCTGCGCTAGTCAGAGCGACATTTCGCGACTCCTTATCTGCGGAGAAGATTTCTAACTCATCAATGCATGGCTCTGCGCCAGTGCCGTCGCGAATTGTGAAGCGGACAAATTGCGCCTCGGTCGGTTCGAAGGCTTCGGTGTTCGTGAGGTGGGTGACTGGAGCGCGGAGGTGTGGTTGGGGGGATGGCTCGGCGGACATTGATGGCTCCAATGCTTCCTCAAAGAGCATCACCTCAGCGACGGTTGGTGCGGGCTTCTTGCCCTCACGGAGGATGACAATTGAGTCTGGGCCGAAGACGCGAGTGCCCGCTGATTTGAATC
>CAZCAL010000446.1:0-4104 GCA_964496625.1 uncultured Verrucomicrobiaceae bacterium
TGCTCCTGATGCTGGGTGCAATGCACTTCTTCAATCTATACGTGTTCACGAAGGTGCGGAGGCGGGCAACCCTAGCGCAAATGGCACCACCCATCCCACCGATGGCAAAGGCTTGAATCATCTTACAAAAGGGATCGCCGATGAAAACTCTGACCATCTTCTATGACGCCGGATGCGGCTTGTGCTCGCGGTTCCGCCGCTGGATGCAGGCCCAACCGGCCTACGTGACGCTGGAGTTTGTGCCTTATGATTCAGCCTTGGCAAAGGAGAGGTGCCCGCAGATCAGTAATCTGCGGGCGAATGAGGAGATTGTCGTCATGGGTGACGACGGTGCGCTCTGGCAGGGGGCTGCGGCCTGGGTGACGTGCCTTTGGGCGCTCTGTGAGTATCGCGAATGGTCCGCCAAGCTGGCGCATCCGGCGATGCAGGCGGTGGCGAGACGTGTGGTGCACTGGGTGTCGGGGAATCGCATTCGACTATCGGGCTTGATGCGCCTGTCCCCAGATGAGATTCGGCAGGAGGCGAATGTTGGGTCCTGTGCAGATGGTGCCTGCCAGGTGGACTGAGTAGCCTCAGAATTCGGCGCGACTTTATCATGCGACCAAGCGTTTCAAAGAATTGAATGGAACGCTGAGCGATCTGAGGTAATCCATTCGTTTGCTGTATCCTTCACTTTTATGGTCGCCCGAATTCTCCGCTACTTGCTGCCACTGCTGATCCTTGGCAGTTGCTGGGAGGCTGCGCTTTGGTTTGTGCGGAACCAGGAGGTGCCCAAATTGATGGAAATGCCGCAGCAGTTAGTCCGCGTGGATGGGACTGCACTCAAAAAGACGACATTCCCGGTAGTTGCAAAATCTCAGGGCGTGGTGCAGCCACGAACGCGCAGCAATTTGTTGCCTGAGGTGTCTGGGATGATTGTGGAGGTTTCCGCAAATTTTAGGCCGGGGGGCTTTTTCGAGAAGGACGAGGCGCTGGTGAAGATTGATCCGGTGGACTACCAGACGGCGGTGGTGGTCTCTGAGGCGGCATTGGCGCAGGCAAAGGCGGCCCTCGTCGAGGAAGAAGCTCGCGCCGAACAGGCCCTGGACAACTGGAAGGCGTTGGGGCGGGATGGTAAGCCGGGTGCCTTGGCACTTCGGGAGCCACAACTTGCCAAGGCAAGGGCGGACGTTGCCTCTGCGGAGGCACAGGTCACCAAGGCGAAGCGGGATCTGGATCGAACCACGATCCGCGCGCCTTATGCCGGGCAGGTGCTAGAGCAAGCCGTCGATGTGGGCCAGTTTGTGACACCGGGGACGCAGCTTGGTCGTGTCTTTGCGGTGGATTATGTGGAGGTACGCCTGCCACTGCCGGAACGTGAATTGGCCTACCTTGATCTGCCGCAACATTTTCGGGGCGAGGCTGATATGAATCTAAAGGGGGCGATGGTGAAGCTCTTGGCGATGGAGGGCGGACGACCAGTGCTCTGGGATGCCCGGTTGACCCGGGTCGAAGGGGCCATTGATACCGACACTCGACAGACGGTTGCCGTTGCTCAAATCGATGATCCATTTGGCCGTCACAAAGAGGGGCAACCGCCGTTGAAAATCGGTCAGTTTGTGGAGGCTCAGGTTTTGGGGAAATCATTGGAGAATGTGTTTGTTCTGCCTCGCAGCGCGGTGAGGGCTGGCAATGAAATTATCCTGATCACCAGCGATGATCGTCTCCGCCGTCAGCATGTCGAGCCTCTCACTGGCGACGAAAAGAATGTCGTGATTTCAGCGGACTCAAAGGGAGGCCCACAGGAAGGCGATGTACTTTGCCTGACTCCGATCCCGTTTCCTGCGGATGGGGCTCGCGTTCTCCCGACGATTGATGGGCAGTCGGAGCGGCCCGGTGTGGCGACGGGCCCACATTCGAAGGATGGTGCAGCCCGCCCAGCGGCGAAAGGCGCGGGCAGGGAGTCTTAACTGATCGTTGCTCTCATGATCGCTTGGTTTGCCCGCAATCACGTCGCTGCCACCTTGCTGATGCTGGGCATCTTGGTTGTGGGCGCTGCTACTTTGAAGTGGGGGCAAATACCGCTGGAGGTTTTCCCGGATTTTCCAGACCACCTGATCACCGTGAACGTGCCTTATCCTGCGGCGACGCCTGATGAGACTGAGGAAATGATCGTGCTGAAGGTCGAAGAAGCGATTCAGCAGGTGCAGGGAATTGAGCATATCTATTCCACGGCGGGATCCAGCGGTGGAACGGTGAATATCGAAGTGCTAGACGACGCAGATCCGCGTGAGGTGCTCGATGACGTGAAGAATCGCGTCGATGCCATCTCAACGTTTCCCCGTGATGCTGAGAAGCCGATCATTCAGATTCAGCAGGGCTTCTTTGGCGTGATCACTGTGATTGTAGCCGGGGATATGGCGGAACGGGATCTTGCAAAGCTTGGTGAACATGTGAGGCAGGAGCTTGCGGCGTTGCCGGGTATCAGCCACGCTGATTTGAGCGGTGTTCGGCCCTATGAAATCAGCATTGAGGTGCCGGAAGCAATGCTGCGTAAGCATGGGCTTACGCTGGAATCAATCAGTCAGTCGATCTCCTCATCCTCCCTCGATTTACCCGCAGGTATTGTAAAGACGGACTCGGGAGACGTCGCGATGAAGACTCGAGGGCGGGCGTCTTCTGCTGACGACTATGCAGCGGTGACCGTCGTTCAGCGCCCGGATGGCACTCGGCTCACTCTGGGTGACATCGCGAAGATTGAGGACGGATTTAATGAAAACCCGCTGGAAGCTAGATACAATGGCAAGCGATGCGTCACAGTGACAGTGACCCGCGAGGGCAATCAGAATGCGGTGGAGATCGCCGAACAGGTGAAGGCATACGTGGAAGGTGCCAAGTCGAAACTGCCGGATGGTGTAGACATCACCTATTGGAATGATCGGTCCAAGATTGTGCAGGGTCGCATCGATCTGATGCTGCGCAATGGTTTGCAGAGCTTCATTTTGGTATTCGTAACACTGCTGCTGTTCTTGAGGTTGGACATCGCGTTTTGGGTCAGCCTGGGCATTCCCGTGTCCTTTCTCGGAGCGTTTGCGCTGATGCCAATGCTAGGGGTGACGATCAATTCATCGAGCCTCTTTGGGTTCATCATGGTGCTGGGGATCGTGGTGGATGATGCAATCGTCGTCAGTGAGAGCGTCCATACTTGCCGGCAGAACGGGGAGTCGCCATTGTCTGCTGCCATTACGGGAACGCGTGAAGTATCGACTCCGGTCATTTTTGGCGTGCTCACCAATGTCGTCGCGTTTGTTCCTCTTCTGATGGGGCTGGGTGATTGGGGGCCGATGTTTAAGCCCATCGCGATGGTGGTGATTCCGGTGATGCTCTTCTCTCTGATTGAGTCCCAGCTCTGCCTGCCTGCCCACCTTTCCGGAACATTCTTGAAGAAGCCGTCTGATTTTTGTGCGCCGCTGCAAACAATGGCGAATGGAGGCCTCAACTGGTTCGTCCGGCGGATTTATGAACCGCTATTGAAAGTGGCGGTGCGGGCGCGGTATGTTTCTGCTGCCTGCTTCTTGGGTGGGTTGATTCTGTTGATCGGCTACATCATCGGAGGGCGCATTATGTGGATGCCATTCCCTCGCGTGCCGAGCGAGCGCATTACGGCCCGTCTGACGATGCTGGAGGGGACCCCGGTTGAGGTCACGGAGGCACACATCAACCGCATGTATGACATCGCACTGGCGATGAGCAAAGACTACGTCGGCCCGGATGGACGTCCCGTTTTCAAGCAGTATCTATCCGTCGTGGGTGGCAATGGCTTTACCTCCAGCCACAGCACAGGATCGAGTGGACGACCAAACCAAGGGGAGGTGACCATTGAGTGTTACGGTCCCGAGGAGCGCAGTCTGAACAACGTGTCTACGGTGGACATCGCGAGTGATTGGCGCAAACGTATCGGCAGCATCGTCGGGGTTGAAGAATTGACCTTCCGTGCGGAGATCTTTCGTGGCGGCGATCCGATTGACGTGCAGATGGTCGGTAGCGACCCACGCGAGTTGCTGCGAGTCTCAGAAAAAATCAAAGCGAAGCTGGCTGGCTATCCAGGGATCTTCGATGTGACTG
>CAZCAL010000447.1:0-2792 GCA_964496625.1 uncultured Verrucomicrobiaceae bacterium
GTCCCAGCTTGAAAATGATCAGGTCAGTTTGGAGAAGGTCGTGCTTTCTGTAAAGACGGCGGAGACTGCTTTGGATCTCTTTAAGCGCTACGAATTCCCTCGCCAGTGCGAGCAATTTCTCTCCGCCTACCGCGAGGTGCTGAACAAACTTCAACGCACAGTTCGCGCGAATCGGTCAAAGATGGCGCAGGTCGAGTCTCGCTACCAGACAGCGAAGCGCCGCTACGACATGCAGTTAGCGAGGAAGGAAGATCTGGAGCGCCAATTGAAGGCCTGTACAATTCGTGCCACCCAGCCCGGACTCGTCGCGTATGGAGACATCTCCAGTTCCTATCGCAACTACAATGAATCGATCGAAGAAGGTGCCACCGTTCGTCTTCGCCAGACCATTCTGACCATTCCTGATATGACCCAGATGGGGGTGCATGTGAATGTGCACGAGTCCCAGGTGAAGAAGGTCAAAGTGGGCCAACCGGTGTTGGTGAAGGTCGATGCTGAGCCGGGGAAAGTCCTCGAAGGTCGGGTGGCGGAGCTTGCCGTTCTGCCTGATTCTGCTAGCTCTCGGTACACACCGACACTGAAGGTCTATCCGTGCAGCATTCACATCACAGGCAGCTATCCGTGGCTGAAACCGGGGATGAACGCGAAGGTTGAGATCTTGATTGATCAACTCGCGGATGTTCTTTTCGTCCCAGTGCAATCGATCGAGGTCGAAGAAGATGTGCATTTTTGCTACATCGAGAACGGCTCTCACTTGGAACGTCGTGAAATTGTGACCGGTGTCTTCAATGATGAGTTCATCGAGGTGCGCTCTGGAGTGGAAGACGGCGAGGCAGTTGCATTGACTGTGCCAAAGAAAGCGACCCTCGATGCTGCGCCAACAGGCCCACGACCACCGAGTGTGCCCAAACCAACTGCTGCGGCACCCAAGGCCAAGTCGGTCGCGCTCCGTTGACCACCGTCAACGCAGTCCATCTTTATCCTTTTGCTGGAATGGCTGACAACGCCGTCGAACCCATCATTCGCCTCACAGACATCCGAAAGGTCTATCGGACAGGTGACGTCGATAGCCAAGTCCTTGGCGGGATCAGTCTGGACATTCACCCCGGTGAATACGTCTGCATCATGGGGCCGTCTGGTTGTGGGAAGTCGACTCTGCTCAATGTGCTCGGTTGTTTGGATCAGCCCACGACAGGAGATTACTTCTTGGGAGGGCAAAATGTCGCGCACCTGAATGATGACGAGCTGTCTTCGGCGCGGAATCGGAATTTGGGTTTCATTTTTCAGTCCTATAACTTGATCCAGCAATTGACTGTCGTGGAGAACATCGCCGTGCCGCTTTATTACGGCGGTAAGACGGATCGAGAGATGACACAAATCGCGGAAAAATTGGCCTGTCAGGTTGGGCTTGAGCATCGTCTCCATCACCGGCCCAACCAGTTGTCTGGCGGGCAGCAACAGCGCGTTGCAATTGCTCGTGCCTTATCGAATAGCCCACTCGTGATCCTTGCCGATGAGGCGACGGGGAATCTTGATTCTAAGTCAGGAAAAGAAATCCTGGATCTCTTTGATGAATTGAACCAGCAAGGGAAGACGCTCGTCTTCGTGACCCACGATGAACGTATGGTGGAGCGCTGCACGCGTGTTGTGCGATTGCGAGATGGCATCCTTGATCGGGATGAACCCGGTGCCCAAGCCTCCCGCCGCCCCAAAGTCGCTGCGTAAACTTTATCTGTCTGCATGTTTGCCAATCACCCCGTTCTCAGGCTCTTAGGCTCCCCGCCGCTACTTATGCGGACGGTTTCCCTGGGGTTGAAAAGTCTGTGGCTCCACAAGCTGCGGTCGTTTTTGACGGCTTTAGGCGTCGTATTCGGAGTGGCATCTGTGGTGGCGATGTTGGCCATTGGCGAAGGCGCAAGCCATGAAGCGCAGGAACAGATTCGCAAGCTGGGGAGTCTGAACATCATCCTCGAAAGCGTCAAACCCCCAGAGAATCAAAGCGCATCAACAGAGCAGCGCAGCATGGTCATTGAGTACGGCCTGACGACTCGCGACATGCAGCAGATCCGGCAGACAATTCCGGGGATTTCCATCGTGGTGCCAAGCCGATACATCACGGAAGTGATCTGGAATTTTGATCGTAAAGCAGATGGTCAGGTGATGGGCGTGCTGCCTGTGTATCCAGAGATGCGGAATCGCAAGATGAGCCAAGGTCGTTTTCTATCTGACTTGGACCTTGATGCGCACCGGGCTGTTTGTGTGCTGACGGCTTCCACGGCGGCGCGGCTTTTCCCGCTCTCCACACCCACAGGGAAGGCTGTGCGTGTGCGCAATTTTTATTACACGGTCCTGGGCGTCATCGAAGATGAAGCAAGGGCCGTCGGAACGGACTCTAGCCCGTCATCCAGCGGCGAAGCACAGGCGCAGATTTTGATTCCATTCACAACGTTGATGGATCAATTTGGCGAGACCTTTTTCCGATATCGCACGGGTGGCTTTGAAGCTGAAAAGGTCGAGTTCCATGAGGCAATTATCCGTGTTGCGGACGCAGATGCGGTGGAGAGCCGCGCTGAAGCCATCCGCCATCTGCTTTCGAGCAATCACAAGAAGGAAGACTGGCGGATTATCGTGCCGGTGGAGTTGCTGAAACAGGCGGAACGCACAAAACAGATATTCAGTATCGTGCTGGGATCCATCGCCGCTATCTCCCTGCTAGTTGGCGGCATTGGCATCATGAACATCATGCTGGCCAGCGTCACGGAGCGCACCCGCGAGATCGGAATCCGTCGTGC
>CAZCAL010000447.1:2802-4045 GCA_964496625.1 uncultured Verrucomicrobiaceae bacterium
CCGTCGTGCGATGGGGGCGAGACAGGGGGACATCGTGGTCCAGATTTTGATCGAAACGGTGCTGCTCTCAGGAGCCGGGGGCCTAATTGGCGTCGCCCTCGGATTGGCCATCCCAATCGCCGTGAGTCATTTCGCTGGTGTCACGACCGTCGTCAAAGCCTGGGCACCGACGCTCGCGTTTTCCATCTCCGTCATCACTGGGATCGCCTTTGGGATCTATCCAGCACGTCGTGCCGCGCGGATGAATCCCGTCGAAGCGCTGCGGCACGAGTAATAGGGCAATCTTACACCACTATCGACCAGAGCACCTTCAAGTAACGGCTCTCTGGACAGTTCGACATCACGGGGTGATCCATGCCTGGCCCAGTGCGGTCAAGGATTTGGAGCTTACGGTGGTGCCGGTGGGCAGTACCAATCACTAAATCTTCAAAGGCATCTGTCCCGAGGTGGCCAGAGCAAGAGCAAGTCACAAACAGGCCGCCTGGGCGCACCAATTGAAGAGCCAACGCATTAAAATCGCGGTATTTGAAGATGCCTTCGTCCTGGAAATCGCGGTTGTGAATCAGCTTCGGCGGATCGAGCACGACGGTGTCCCACTTTTCCCCATTGTGAATCATCTGGCGCATCCATGAAAACGAATCTGCCTGCACGAAGGAGATTCGAGCCTGATTGAGATTCGCATTCTGTTTTGCTTGGGCGATGGCTTTTTCATCGAGATCGACACCAGTGACGTCTTCACATCCTGCTACCATTTTTGCGGCTAAAGCAAAGCCGCCTGTGTAGCAGCAAAGGTCCAGCACACGGCCTCGAGCGAGCTGACCGAGCCGTTTGCGGTTTTCTCTTTGATCACAGAAAAATCCCGTTTTGTGGCCAGTCTGAAAATCAACTGAGTAGCGCACGCCATGCTCGCGGATCCGCACGCTGCGAAAGTCGGGGCGGGATGCTTCGGGCACATCGGCGATGCGGATGCCTTCGAATAGCGCGATATCAGGATCGACCTGAATCACTTGAGTCTTTGTGCCCAATTCCTCGTGCATAATCGGCAACCAGCGGCGGAGCCTGCGCCAGACGCCAAGGGTCGTGACTTCAATCGAGAGCACGTCTGCGAACCGATCCACCATCAGACCTGCAATCCCGTCGCCGTCCGAGTTCACCGCACGCCAAGAGTCTGACGCTTCATTGAGATGGAGGACATCCTTGCGCAGTCGCAGGGCGGTGCGGAGTCGTTCGTCCAGATCTTCTT
>CAZCAL010000448.1:0-4018 GCA_964496625.1 uncultured Verrucomicrobiaceae bacterium
CGCGGATCGCCAGGATTTCACCCACGGACGACCCAGCCTCCATGCGCGGCTGGGGCAGAGAATTTACGATGAACTTTTGGACGGTCCAGCCGCCAGCCCGTGGATGGTCGATGCGGCTTCTGTGCAACTGGGTGGGGGTGACAATCTTAGCCTGTCCTATCGGCTCACGAACACCAGTGATCACCCTTTGAGCCTGACTCTACTGCCTCTCGTAATGCGCGCATGGAGGCCGCTGGATGCGGTTCCCCAGATCCTCATCAAGCCCGGAAAATCTAAGACCGTGACCACGACTTACCAGCGTCGAGATGTTCACGGCCTCGGCCACTTCGCAGCCCTGCCAAGCGGTGCACCAATTCTCCGTGTGCCCATCCTTATCTCAGCCGAGGGCACCGCTAGGATCGCCGATCTACGTGCGACCATCACCCCTCTCAGCGTCCTCTGGAAGTGCGAAACCACCTTCAATGCAGAATCTACCTTCGCCCCAGAGAATGTCCTCATCAACACCAGTGGCGCCGCACTGAAAGGCACCTGGGAGGCCCGCTGGCTCGATATGAAGCGCGAGGGCACCTTCGATGTCGCCCCAGGGGAGCGAGCCCCCTTGGAAATCAAATTTCCCCTCCCCGATCCGGCAAAGACACCGCATCGTCAAAACGGGAAACTGGCACTGATCGTAACGACTGGCAGCACCAGTCTGCGGTTTGATCGCGACGTGGAGCTTTCTCGCAACATTGCTCTGAAGGAGACAGTGCCGATGTCCCCCTATACCGCGCAAACTTCGCCCCCCATGCCTGATGTCGCCGCAGGAACCAATGGTGTCAGCTTCAAGGCGGACGCTGACAAAGATAATTTCTTCATCACCTTTGAAATTGTCGGCGAAAACCTCCAAGACGACCCCGCCTCGAAGAATGCGTGGGCGCTAGACATCAGTCTTGATGCCCGCTCGTATGGCAAACGCCTCACCTTTGGCTCGACCGATCCCCTGCGGTTCAGCGGCCCGGCGGCTGACGGTCCGGGCGTGATCACGAACATCCCACCCTGGGCATTCGGGACCGGATACGCAGCCCAATTTGACGCCAATTACGTCAAAGCAAACCTCACCAGTGGTGCCAACGGCGTCCGCCGGCTTACTGTCACCATTCCCCGCGCTTACCTTTACCTGCACGATTGGACTCTCGGCAATGGCAATAGCCAACTCGGCCTGAATGCATCACTGCTCTTCTGGCAGCCGAGTCCAGGGCCAGGAAAGCCATCTGGCTACTTGGAGGAGACATCGTTCTCCCTGGTGCGCAGCGGTCGCCATCGCGATGATGCCCAGGCCTTGACTGTGCTAGAACTTGCCGAAAAGGCCACCCCACGCTGGACGATCAACCTTTATTAAGACCCGTTCAGACGCCCTCTTCCCCCGACCCAAACTACATGCCCGACGAACGCCCTGGAAAAAAACTTTGGGATCGATCCGCCTGGAACGATGCCGCCTTTTTTTGGACCTATCTCTCCCCACACAAAGCCGTCTTCATCCCCGCCCTCCTCGCCCTCGCAGGCACCGCAGGCTTGACGGTCTATTTCTTCTACCTGCTCCTCCAGATGGTCGGCCCTGCGCTCGATGGCGTAAAGGGGCAGCCCCTCATTGATGCGGCTTGGCAGTGGGTCTGGCCCATCATCGCCGTCGTTGGCCTCCAGGCTTTCATCGCCTTCTGGCGTATCCTCCTCTTTGCCAAGGCTTCGGAACGCGCCCTCGCCGCCCTCCGGATGAATACGTTTGCAAAGATCATCCGCCTTCCCATGGCGACCCTCAACGCTCGCCGCGTCGGTGAATTGGCCTCCAGATTGGCCAATGACGTGGAATCAATGAGAGAAACTCTTGTCGTCACCATCCCACAGATCATCCGCCACACTGTCATGCTGGTGGCTAGTATCGTCATTGTGCTCTGCATCTCGATCAAGCTGGCCTTGGTCATGATTGGCACCATCCCGGTCGTTTTGGTTCTCATCGCCATCTTCGGTGCCCGCATTCGCAAGCTCTCCCGCCGCGCCCAAGACAACCTGGCCGAATCTCAGGTCATCGTCGATGAAAGCCTCCAAAGCGTCATCAGCGTGAAAGCGTTCCGCAATGAAGAACACGAGTCACGCCGCTACAATCAGCATCTCGGCATCTTCCTGGACACCGCCCTGCGGGCAGCACTGCCGCGCGCGTCCTTCATCGCCTTCATCATCTTCGCCTTTAGCGTCGCCCTCACCCTAGTGGCATGGTTCGCCATTCGCATGGTGGGGAATGGCGAGATCATGCACAGCCAACTGCTTGGCTTTGGCACGTTTAGCGGCATGATCACGACGACGTTCATGAGTCTGCCTGAATTGGTGACCCAACTCCAGCGCACACTCGGCGCAACGGAACGAGTTCGCGAAATCTTGGAAGAGCCGGTGGAAGATCTCGATGAAAACGGTCCAGCCGTCCGCCTCCGTGGCGAGATCGTGATGGACAACGTCAATTTTGCCTACGCGACTCGGCCCGACGTCACCGTGCTGCGAGACTTCTCCTTCGCGGCGGCTGCAGGCCAGCGCATTGCCCTTGTGGGATCAAGCGGTTCCGGTAAGACCACCACCGCAGCCTTGCTTTTTCGCTTCTACGAACCCACCTCAGGCACCATCTCCTTTGATGGGCAGCCCGCCACCCAGATCCCCTTGCACGCCCTGCGGCAGAACCTTGCACTCGTCCCGCAGGAAGTGCTCCTTTTCGGCGGCAGCATCGGGGAAAACATCGCCTACGGACGCCCCGGTGCGGCTCAGGACGAGATCGTCGCAGCAGCCAAACAAGCCAACGCCCACGACTTTATTGCGGCACTACCACAAGGCTACGACACCCTCGTGGGCGAGCGCGGAGCACAGATCTCCGGGGGTCAGAGGCAACGCCTTGCCATCGCTCGCGCCATCCTAGCGGATCCCGCGATCCTCATTCTGGATGAAGCAACCAGTAGCCTCGACGCCGAGAGTGAAAGGCTCGTCCAAGAAGCGCTGGATAAGCTCATGGAGAATCGCACCTCCATCATCATCGCCCACCGGCTTTCCACCGTTCGCCGCTGCGATCAGATTCTCGTGATGTCTGGCGGAGCCATCGTCGAACGCGGCACCCATGACGAATTGATCGGCCACCAAAACGGCCTCTACTCGACCCTTGCTAGACTCCAGCTCGAATAGACCCATCCTGCATGAAAACGTTATTCACCGCCCTATTCATCGCCCTCCTCTCGCCCGCCATGGCAGCCGACTCACTCCACGAAATCGCACTCAAAGACATCGACGGTAAAGACGGCATCCTCGCCACCTGCAAAGGCAAGGTAACCCTCATCGTCAATGTTGCGTCCGAATGCGGTTACACCCCGCAGTATGAAGGTCTCCAGGCCTTGCATGATCAGTTCAAAGACAAAGGGTTCACCGTTCTGGGGGTGCCCTGCAACGACTTCGGAGGTCAAGAGCCCGGCAGCGCGGAGCAGATCAAGACCTTCTGCACCAGCCGCTACAGCGTCACCTTTCCTCTTTCTGAAAAAGTAGCCATTCTCGGCGCATCAAAGCATCCACTGTATGCGCTGCTGACCGGGGAGAAATCACCTACTCCTGGCGATGTGCAGTGGAACTTCACCAAATTCCTCATCGGCAAGGACGGCAGCATCTTAAAGCGCTTTGAATCCGACACGGAGCCCAACGCCCCTGAACTGACCGCCGCCATTGAGGCAGCATTGGCAAAATAGTCGCCTTTCCCATTCACAAGCCATGTCACTTCCCGCACTTTTCTCCCTCAAAGGCCGCGCCGCACTCGTCACAGGCGGCAGCAAAGGACTCGGCAAAGCCATGGCACGCGGTTTCGCAGAAGCCGGTGCCGATGTCATGATCTCCAGCCGCCACGAGGACGAACTCAAAACCGCAGCAGCAGAGATCGCCGAGGGTCTCGATGTCAAAGTCGAGTGGATGGTCGCAGACATGATTGATCGCGCCCAGGTCATTGCACTCGCGCTCGAAGCGG
>CAZCAL010000449.1:0-4012 GCA_964496625.1 uncultured Verrucomicrobiaceae bacterium
TGGATGCCCGTTTTGAATCCATATCCCCAGTGTTACAAGTGTCATCGCAGCAGAGGCAAAAATACCCAGGGATTGCTTTTGCGAGGTGCAGAGGACCGTATTGACTGCGGAAAGGAACATTACAGTGATCCACATTGATGCGGGCAGATTCTCCCAGTGCACGGCCAAGGCGCAAAGCGACGCTTGTCCGATGAGCGAAGGCCAGATCGGAATTTGTGGTTTGATTGATGATGTTTCGCCAAACTTCTTCTTTAGCCAAATGAGGCCTGCGGGCAGCGCAGCAGCAATCGTGTAAAGTGTCAACGCGGAGTACATTCGATCGGGCGTCAGTGATCGATGTGTCCAGAGCGCTAAATGAAGAAAGGTCAGTGCGTTGGTGATGGCCCCGGCGACGAGCAATCGTGGTTGCAATGCGGCAACGGTCATTGCGATCACACTGAGTGAGAATAGGAACGCATAACCGACCCACAGGTGATGATCGAACCCAGCGGAACTCTGATCCACGAAGCTCCAAAGCAATCCGGTTGCGGTGGTGAGGAGGACTGCAATGCTTGGGTGAAGGCTGTCGGCCAGTTTGGCCCGCAGAAGGACCGGTGCGACTAGGAACAGCAGAGGGAACAATAAATATACCGAATAGGGGCCCCAAGGCGTGAATTGATCGTGGGCATGAGCCTGTAGCCATCTGCCTGACCATCCAATTTGGAAAATGGCGGTTCCAATAGCACCCAGAGTGACCAAAAAATCCCAGCGTTTACGGATCGTTAGGGCGATGAGGCCTGCATTCAGCGCGGCGATGTAGGAGAATAGCGCTACGGGACGATCCTGACCGGAGTTGATCAGCGCCGGAGTCAAAAATCCACCCACCATGCCTAGAACGGCAATCACGATGGCGTCCATCTGCGCCGCCATGATGAAGGCGATCAAAGTGATGCAGACCATCACCACGAAGGCGAACCCGACACTGAACATGGGCAGATGATACAAGTCATGAGCTGCGAAAGTGACGCCGTAGGAGACAACGGTGCCGGTGGCGCAAAGAGTCTGTGCCAACACCTTGTAACGCTCAATGCGGTTCAGTCGCACCCCTGCAACGATCAAGCCGATGCCGAGGAAATAGCCTCCAGCAACACGAACTGAGGGCGGAAAGAGATTCTGTTCGATGGCATACTTGAGGAAGAGTGCGACGGAGACAAAAAGTAACAGACCTCCTGCCCACGCAAAGAGCTTGATGCCCATGAAGCGCTCGAGATCCAGGACCGTAGATGCGGATGGAACAGGAGGGTTTTTCTCCGCAAGGGGAGGTGGTAGCGGTGGGGCCGTTTGCTCCACTGCAAGGATCGGAGGGGGTAATTTCGGCAGTGGGGGAGGCGTGTGCTCTGTGGCGACGGCCATTGTGGGTGGCTGTATCGGCGCGCTATTCGGGATGGCGACGACCTTGAGATCGGCAGGTTCTTCCTGTTGCTTCAAATGCTTGATTGCCTGCTCCAGGCTATCTATTCGCAGTTTTAATCGGACGATTTCGATGATCGACTGTTCGCTCTGACGCGACGCGTTGCTGGCCCTGACGAAAGAGGCGATCGGCAAGACGATGATCAGAACGATGAGGGTGAGAATCAAAATAGGGATCATAGAAGGAGTGGGTTCGCTCTGGCTGTGAGGTGCCTAGACTATGCCGTTAGATCGGAAATGACGAATTGATAGATTTGGAGTGCTCATCGACGAGATCGATGGTTCAATGGGTTTGCTGAATCTATGAATGTCCATCATCTTGAGCTGTTCTATTATGTGGCGAAACACGGAGGGGTGAGTGCTGCGGCTCGCCACATGCCTTATGGAATCCAGCAACCGGCCATCAGTGCGCAGGTCTTGCAACTGGAGGACAGTCTGGGCGTTACGCTCTTCCAGCGTAGGCCTTTTGAGCTGACGCGTGAGGGGCGGCGACTCTTTGAATTTGTGGAGCCCTTCTTCGCCAAACTGCCAGACCTAGCCCTCGAATTGCGTGGTGGTGCCGACAATCGACTGCGCATTGCTACGCCTGAATTGGTTCAGCGCGACTATTTGCCCGTCCTGTTTGCTAGGATGAAGAAGCGTGTCCAAGGCTTTCACTTTACCTTGGCTGCGGGCCGTGTGGATCAGGTGACTGCACAGCTCCGTTCAGGTGAAATTGATATTGGGATGGCTACGCTGATGGGAAGGGTGCCGGAGGGATTGCGCTCGCGCACCATGTTGTCTCTTCAAATGGTCGTAGTGGTGCCCGAAAAGAGCCGCATCCGCACGCAGGAGGATCTGTTCAAGATGGATCGTGTTGGCGAGGCGCTCATCTCGCTACCGTCCTCTGAGCCTATGTGCCGATTGTTTCAGGATGAACTGCGTCGCCGCAAGGTGGACTGGTTTACGAGTCTGGAGGTATCCAGTCTTGACCTTGTTGATCGCTACGTTGCCGAAGGCTTTGGGTGGGGCTTGAGCCTAGCGCTGCCTGGCGGCTCCGCCGTTAAGGGCGTGCGGCGAATTCCGCTGGATTTTCCGTCGGTCGAGTTCGCTGCACTATGGGTGGGCAGGCTCACACCGCTCGCGGAGATTTTCCTTGAGGAGGCACAAGGAATTGTTGCCGAGCAGATGGGATAGGGCGGAGATTATTTAATGGGTGGGAGTTTGGCGCTGTAGTGGACTGCGCGGTGGCGATTGTCATCGAAGGCAAAGTGCAGCCATTGGCCATCCTGGCTCACAAAACCATCGGGATAATTCATGCGTCCTTTGGGGCCATCCACGGATTCGGCTTGGAGGATCCTCTGGTAAGGCCAGGTTTTCATTCCGTCAAAGCTGACCCACAGAGCCATGGGGCTGCGGTGCTTGCTGTTTGGATTGTGGAGAATCGCGACTCGATCACCACCGAGATTATAGAGGGTAGCCTTGCTGCCGGGGTTCGGAATGTCTGTCAGGCTGGCGAACTCAGGCCAAGTCTTGCCGCCGTCTTTGGACTCCGCTTGATACAACATGCCGCCGAGCCCGTCGGCACGGATGATCATCGTGATGCGCCCATCGGGATGTTCAAAGAGATCGTTCTCTGCCCATCCAAAATAGCGGCTGTTCGGTGTGAGCCGGATATTGCCATGTTCAGTCCATGTCTTGCCGCTATCTTCACTGATCAGGACACCGTTGCGTGGATTTGTGAAATCCCGATCCAGTGGAGCCTTCTTCTGTTGATCGTCTGGGCCGATGTAGTGCTGGAATGGCACCATGATGCGGCCGTCTTTGCAGACGATGTGTTTGCGCATAAAGGTGCGCTCTTTGAGCCTGCCTGGGACCTCAGAGGGCTTGCTCCAGGTCTGGAACGAATCGTCACTGGTGAGAAACCAGGATCGCCAGTCCTTGGCCCAATGCTTGGAGTGAGTGGAGAAAAACAGCGTGCTGTGGCCACCGAGAATCATGAGTTCGGTCGGTCCTTGGCCAATCGTTTTTCCTTCACGCGGGAATCCGACATCGAAGCGCTCCAAGGGAGTCCAGGTCTTGCCCATGTCGTGGCTGCGGGTGACGCCAGTGTAGTTGAGTGGGCTCGGTTCCGTGTCTCCACCAGCTAACATGAACAGAATCCATGAACCGTCTGGGAGTTCACGCAAGGTGGTGTCACAGACCATTTTGTTCGGCGTAATGCCATCGTAAGGGATGCTTTTGAAATCTTGTTTGGCATCTTCGATGGCCTGCGCTGTCCAGGTCGGATCAGGGGTGATGGATTTTGGTAACTTGGGTGCGTGAGCTTTGTTGACCACCGTTTTCCCAACAGTCGCGCGACGCTTGACCTCTTCTGGGTCCATGGTGAGCTTTTCTGCCGGGGTGGGGCCGGTGATATCAGATTCAGTGAACATCACATGCAGGATCTCCGCATCTGAGTGACGATTCCAATCATAGAGGATGTGAATGCGACCCTCGGGATCTTGGAAACCATCGGGATAAGAGACCTGTGCGCGATCGTCGATGAGCAATCCTTTACCCCAAGTCCGACCGTCGTCGTCTG
>CAZCAL010000450.1:0-3988 GCA_964496625.1 uncultured Verrucomicrobiaceae bacterium
GCACTCATTCTGCGCAAGGGCCAGAGCATCGCCACCGGCTTTGCTGGGACCACGAAGCTCACGAGTCTGACGTTTCCCAACAACGGCACCGTGGATGCCACAGGCGTCGGACACAAAGGACTCGGCTCTGTCGTCGGCTCCGACGGTTCTGTGCTATTGCGTGCCACCTTCAGCGACCGTAGCACCCGCCTCATCCGCGTGCCGTAGTGCGAGATGAGGCCATCCGACGAAAGTTCTAGAACCTCCGTCCAATACCCAGAGGCCCGTTACCGATGCAAGATGGTCTCGTCAATTAAACCCAAGCATCCCCTTAATACCATTCAAACATGAAAGCACTGCAACTCATCATCCTCGCCACCGCCATCACCCTCGGTGCCCATGCCGAAACGCTCACCCCAGTCAAGGAGAGCACCCAAGCAACCCTGCTAGCGACCCAGTCTGGCAAGCAAGTCGAGCTTATGCTCAAATCCGGCCAGAGCATTGGTGGCAAGGTCATCTTTGTCGGAGACACCGTCGTCCACCTCGCCGCCCTCACTGGCAAGGAGATGTACGAAGCCACAGTCAGCATCAGCGATATCAGTGCAGTGGTCGTGCGCACTGCAAAGTAACACTGCTGTTATTCTTTCATGCACACCTGCCCCTGGTGCACCACTTCTTATGTAAGCTGGCAATCCTTGTGCCAGCAATGTGGGGGACCTCTTGCCCCGCCTGCGGGGCATGAACTGGGTCCAGAGCCCCCACCTGCGCCACGCAAATTGCCAAAGGCTTACGTGAAGAGGGTGCGCTGGAGTCAAAATATCGCCACGTTGGTCGGGCCCGGATTCGCTGCGGTGGGCCTGCTCTTTGCGATTCCGATGATCGTGAACAAACTGTGGCTGCCCTCGCTGGCCCCGGCTCTCTTTATTCTCGGTGGCGTATCAATGTTTCGCTACGGATGGAAGATCGCTGCGGCTCGGCTGAGGGCGTTTCGTATCGGCAAGGCCGTCAAGGGCAGCATTTATCAAGTCGGATCAGACACGTCGCAACACATCAATGGCCGCTATCCATCGCGAGTGGTGTATCACTTTGCCGTTGAAGGCCAACGGCACGAAGGCGTCATCACCACCTTTGATACGACCGCAACCCGTCTGTTCGCTGGCCAACCCGTATGGGTACTCTACAACGAAGCTGAGCCCACCGAAAATGCGATCTACCCTCCGTTGTCATGAACATCCTTTTCGTCGTTCTACGTATCACCTCCGGACTCGCCTCCTTGATAGCTTTTGGAGTTTTGTGTCTTGCGGTCTTCGTGCGTGAGACAGGGTCATTGGCGAAAGAGGGCCTCAGTGTTCTGGGCTACACCACCAAGCTTTTTGCGTCGGGCTTCACGGAAGGCACTCCACCGAATATCGATGCGTGGCGAATCGGCCCCTGGCAAATCGTCATTGGGGTGCTCTCACTAGCGATGTTGATCTCCGTTTTCACGCCAGGGTCGCGTTGGTTCCTTCACGGTGTCGCCGCTCTGGCAGTCATTGTAGCGCTTGGATTTGCCAAAACACTCGCCTCAGGTGTCACACTGGAAATCGCCTGTATGCCTTTTCTCATCGTATGGTTCGGCTACTACGCAATGGGCATCCTTTGGCAACGGAATGCATCCGCGATATGAAAGCCCCGCAATTCCTGGACTCCATGGTTACGATGGATGCCAACAACAGCTCGGCGCTTTCCATGGGAACCTTTGCGGTCGCCGCCAATGCGAACCATGAAAATCCTGCTGATTGCCAGCGGATAGCTTAGTGCTTCATGAGTGCGGACTCGATCTCCTACCTGACGGCCATGCGGGCCAATCCTGGTCTGGTCGCTGCGCTTCTTCTCTGTGTCGGCCCTGCGTTGGTGCTCAGCTTTATCGCGGTTATGATGCGATTGTCTGGTGTTTCGCTGCGGCCCATTTTCTTCATTGGGGGCCTGATTCTTCCTGTCGTTGTTCCCTTTGGAATCGGGCAGCTTGTGCTCGCCCATATTCCTGCACCCGACACGCCAGCTATGGCACTCCCTGTGCGGGATGGGCAGTTCCTCCACCGCGAAGACCTCTTTGGCCCAGGCGTCTCACTGGAACTTGTCCGAAACGCCAAAAGCGATTTGCCCGGCATCCTGGAGGAAGCCGAGGTAGCCGAGGTTGGGATCACAATGAGCGGAGAAACGGTCCTGATCGCCCAATTCCCAGGCGATGCCGAGACCAACCGAGCCGCAAGTGCTTATCAC
The DNA here is from genome assembly GCA_964496625.1 of uncultured Verrucomicrobiaceae bacterium. Taxonomy (GTDB): domain Bacteria; phylum Verrucomicrobiota; class Verrucomicrobiia; order Verrucomicrobiales; family Verrucomicrobiaceae; genus JACKQF01. The sequence goes on from CAZCAL010000450.1 coordinate 2,242, forward strand.
CGCAGCTTTCAACTTACCAACACCAGCGGCGACCAAGAGAAGGGCTGGCATGCCACCCGAATGCAGGGTGACTACGTCGAGATGCTTCGCACCGAGCGGCAGTTGTTCGTCTGGAGTGGCGTGAGCAAAGAAGCTGCTGCCGCGCGTCGCGCGGCCAGCAACCTTCAAACAAACTTTCCTGCAATCTTTGGCGCACCACTCCTGCCGTTGTTTCCCACCCTTCAACCGCTCGGCAGATTTTTTGCGCCGACCGGGGTCAAAATTGCCGGGATATCACTCCTTGTCGGCGTGTACGGGCTGTGGTTCTTCAAGGGCATAGCTTGGTCCGCCAGTATTCAGGCGGCCTCTGGGGTATCCATCGCACCTCAAAGTGAGCTCGTCTCACGCCTCCTGGCGATCAACAACCTGGATGTTCCTTTCATCATTTCGACGGGGGATGCTCCCAATGAACTCATCGCTGACTGGCGTTATGGGAATCAGAAGTGGATCGACCTGGCCATTGCGCACGGCATGAAGAAGACGCACCGCATTCGTCTCGCACTGGATGAAGCCGCACACGTCGTGCGCGCCATTGAGAGTGCGGCGGAATATGATTGGTCCACGGGTCAGCGCATTGTCTTCTTTCAACAAGAACGGCAGACAGTCTTGGGGCTACAAGTTGATGACACTTGGCGACTCAAGCCCATCGCAAGTTACACTTACAAGTTCGATATCAACGAGATGAAGTCGCCCATCGTCACTACCATCATCCGATCAGGATGGATTTGGCGTCCAAGCGCTTGGTGACCACTCTTCTTTCTAGCCACAAACTCACTCATGAACTCGACCACACCACCGATGCCAAACCTGAAGTCACTCTACTACCGTGATTTCACCATCCAGCGTGCCATTAAGACCATAGGCTTCACCCTGTTCGCTGCAGCGGGGATCAAGTGGGCGACTCAACCTGTGGAATCCGTGGTAAAGGTGGACCACTCGCCCTTGGAAGACTGGATTGCGCAGTGGGGGCCCGCTGTCGCCCTCTGCATTGCAGCGCTAGCCACTTTGGTCTTGGTGAGGCGTTACCAATGGATAAAAAGAGTTCTTTCCTCGGGGATTAAGATCAAAGGATGCTTGGAAGACACAGACGTGTACACAAGAGAGAATAGCCACAGCGACAATGCGCCAGCCTTTCAGCGCAGCTACACGCGAACCTACTACGTGACGATCACCTACGAATGGAAGGGTGTAGAGAAACGGATTCGTCGTCGGCTGCCAAACTCACCCTCGACCTACCAAATCACCAAGGACAGTGGTGTGGATCTCATAATTCTGGATTCAGCACCGGATAGCCCACTAATAGGTGCTGTCTATCTGGGGCGCTTTTAGCGGAAGGCATGGGCATCGGACGAAAGTCGTAGGCCTTTCGTCCGATTGTTAGAGACTCGAAGCGGGCGAATGATGTGCGCGTCAACTTTAACCCAAAATAGGAACCAAATCATGAAGGCATCCACACTCGCCATTTATCTCATTCTTGCACAAGCTCTCCTTACCGTCGTTCGGGCGGATATCGTTTTGACACAGCACACCTTTGCCGGCGCTGCGAAGACCCCCGTGGTCACAACCATGTCCATCAAGGGGGACAAAGTTCGCTCTGACAATGACACCACGACCAGCGTGCTGATGGATACAACGACCGGAGACATGACCACACTCATGCACGAACAGAAGATGGTGATCAAAGTCAACACCAAGGACCTGCCAAAGC
>CAZCAL010000451.1:0-3971 GCA_964496625.1 uncultured Verrucomicrobiaceae bacterium
GCCATCCCGGATAACCTCCTGGAGAGCGAACTCTTCGGCCACGAAAAAGGCTCGTTCACTGGGGCCGTTGTTCAGCGTGTTGGCCGATTTGAGCAGTGCGATGGCGGCACCCTCTTCCTTGATGAGATTGGCGACATGCCACTGCCAGTGCAGAGCAAGCTCCTGCGAGTTCTTCAGGAGGGCGACTTTAGCCGAGTCGGCAGTAATCAGACCCTGCGTAGCGATGTGCGCGTCTTGGCCGCCACCAACAAAAATCTCGAAGAAGAAGTCGCGGCAGGGCGCTTCCGCGAAGACCTTTTTTACCGACTGAACGTCGTCCGCCTACACATCCCACCGCTCCGGCATCGTCGGGAGGATGTCCGCCTTCTCGCAGAGTTTTTCCTTGGTCGTCAGTCCGCCCGCCGTCGCGGACCCGCCATGCGTTTCACTGAAGACGCCCTTGTCCTCATGGAGGCTTATGACTGGCCCGGCAACGTCCGCGAGCTAGAGAACACCATCCAGCGGGCCTGTGCCCTGTGTAATTCCGATGTGCTTCTGCCCTCAGACATACCGCTCGGCAGCACGGGGAATCGCCACGCCAATCCGGCCTCTACCGTTACGCGGATGCGGGATGCTCTCACTACCCTGATGCACATGGCCGCGTCTAGCACAGACATTGAGCTTCTGCCTTGGGTCGAAAAAGAGCTGACCCGTCTAGCGATGAGGCATTTTCAAGAAGACGTTGCCAAGGTCGCCAAATTTCTCGGAGTCGATGCCGCGGTCATTGCCAAGCCAACCTCCCAGCCCCTCGCCGCCGCCAGCGCCGATGTACCGGCCGGAGCAGACCTTGAAGGCGCAGTCCGCCCAGTGGCAAAAAAGGCCAAACGCACCGCCTGAGGAGTGGGGGAAGCGATCACAGAGATTGCCGAAGGCTCGTCTTTCAGAACATCAGAGAAGCCGTAGTCCGCCAATGACACGCCTCGCTACAAGCTGCCTCCAGGCCCACGTGGCGGCTTCGTTCAGCAGGCACGCTCAGCCAACGGCGGGTAACGTCTACATTTGAGACTCATACTCTCTTGAAACAGTAAGGCAGTAGAATGGGGGCATTAGAATGGGGCATTGATTCTACTGCCCCCATTTTACTGCCTTCCCGCCCGAATCGAATCACCAAACATGGCGAGGCGAAGGGTAGATCAGGCAGTCTGAGGATGGTGGCCATTTATCACGACGCGCGCAGAACCTCAACCCAAGTCCTGCGGACGGTTAGGCCCCTTGCCGAGATGCCCCAAGGTCAGAGACGCGATCAAGAGCCGAGAAGGAGATTAATATTGAGGCACCGAAGACCAGCTTCCAAAAAAAGGCAAAGCATCAACCAACTCAAATAGATTGCACGATCTGCCGCACTCAATACTTGACCTACAGAGGCCTTTCGCTTCAATCAGCTCATTCCTTCAAAATTCCTTCTTTGATGACCGGATCTGTTTCGACTCAACTCAACGCAGTTAATCCACAAAAAACTGTGGACGATTCACATTTGTCCACAATTTATTGCGGCTTCACGGTCGGCGTATGAGTGCGTCGCCCGTCACACGGAATTTACCAAAGAAGTTTCTGCGGCGGTTTCTTCTCTTCGTCGCTGCCGTCATGCTACTTTACGTTGGCACTTTCGCAACTTGGTGGTGCGCGAGCCCGAGGACGGAGCGAATTGAAGGCGGGCGCAGATTCCTCTACGTTGAGTTTCATATGACGCCGTTCCGCTGGCAGACACGCTACCTTTGGCTCCCAGCGTTCTTGGCACTCAGATACGTATTTGGCTACAGCAACTATTCCAGCATCGAGTCCTATGAGGAGTCTGTTTACACGCTCGTCAAACGCGACGCCTAACCTCCAAGTTAGCATTGAGACACGGCACTAGACGCGTGGCTTGGTGGGTGGTGTGTCCGCCGTTTTCTCAATCGTCCGTCTAAGCGGGATTGTTGGACCCCTGCCTTGCCACGACTGGGGCCTCCATCCATGCTCAAGCCATTCCGCAGACCCAGCGCAGTAGGCCTCCCCGCCGTGGAGTTAGGGGCGAGGGTGATCGGCGCTTGGTGATCTGTAGCGCTTTACTTTCGGGGTTCGCGTGTCCCTGAGATCCTGTGTTTGATTGCGGTCGGGTGCGACCTTGCGCCGCATTCTGAAGCTTGCATGGTAGCGTTTGTGGACGTGGCCGCGTCTGAATTTTTCAGTGTCGTGTTTTGAGTGCAAAGTGCAGGGCACGAAGAACCGAGAACGAAGAACCCACAACTCACCCCCTGCAATCCTTACTCCGATATTACAATCTGATCTCTGGTTGCGGCAGTGAGGAGGTGGGAGTGAGTGCGCATGTGCCCGCAGAGGCTGGGCAGCAGGATCACACCGCTCTATCCTGCTGCCGACTCCTCGGCGGTTCAGTGGGCTTGCCGACTGGGGCGTTTTTTCTTGAAGGTGATCAGTGGTCACTGGGCACTCTGGCACCCTGCGCGAGCTTCCGACCGACCTCATCCAGCCAGGCTGGGGTGGGGAGGGCGTAGGGGCGGAAGGTTTCGAGGTGGCCTTCTTGCTCGTTGTAGTAAAGGGCGCGGTGGAGGCCGAGGTTGGCTGCTTTGGGCGACTCAATGAGGCTGGCGCTGTCGTTGGCACTCATCTGAAAGAGGACGCGCATTTCGATCTCGCTGAGGGCCTTGCGGCTCATGAAACGGTTGATGTTATTGAGGCTGTCGATGGTTGCAAAGAGGTGGATGCCGTGGCTGCTGCCATCAGTGATGAGGTCGTTCATCTGGTTACCGGGATTGCTGGTGTCACTGTCCCCAAAGCTGAAGTCGTCCTCGTGCCGCAGTTTTTTGAAGCGCTGCAACTCGTGGACGAAGAGGAAGATCGACTGACTGGCGGTCTCTGCATCCGTCTCGCTATTGCGCTCGCGGAGTTGGGTGGAGATGTCCTCCATGATCTCGGAGATGTCTTGCCCTCGTGAGACGGTGAGGCCGTGGGGGATGATCGTGGCGAGGTGATCAATGAAGGCGGCATCGGGGCTGCCGGGAGTGGTGCCGTGGATGAGGATGAAGCGTGCGGTGCCGGGGGGGAACTGGGCGGCGAGGGAGATGATGGACGTGCCGAGCATGGCGAGGGCAGCCTCTTCCCGCTGGCCGATAATGAGGAGGTGGTTCCCGCTCTGGCGATGGAAAGCGGCATTGGTGGGGCCTTTGATGGAATTCGGTGCGCCGAGCCAGCAACGCGCGGCGACGGGGGCTCCGGTGGGCTTAGTATCGAGAACGATACGGAGATCGTCATTCTCGGTGACGTCGGAGGGGGCATTGCCCTCGAAGACGATCGGGTGGGCTGGAGTGCGGTGGCGCTGCTCTGCAAGCTGCTGGACGCGGTCAAGGGCGGCATCGCGCTCGTCATCGGAGAGCCACACGACCTGGAAGGGGCTATTGCCCTCTACGGCACCGGCGGCGTCATTGTAGATGCCTTCACCGGGACGGGAGAGGAGCCGTGGGGCGGGGTTGTTTTCATCCATGATGAGGTAGGCGTCTGCCTCATTGCACTGGAGGGCGACGCGGATGACCATCTGCCCGAGCGTGGTGCGGGCGAGGGTATAGGCACCGCCGAGGGTCTGTGAGCCGAGCAGGACGTGGATGCCGAAGGCCCGACCCTGACGGACGATGCGGTCAAAGAGGACGCTGGCATTTTGGGCGATGTTATCGTCTTCGACAAAGAATTCCTGGAATTCGTCAATGATGAGGAGGGTGCGGGGGATGGGCTCTTTGCCACCAGCCTTTTTGTAACCGGCAACATCCTGTACGCCAAGTTTGCGGAACATGTCGCCCCGGCGCTTGAGTTCCTCGTCGATACGTTGGAGGACGCTGAGGCCGAACTCGCGATCACTCTCGATGGCGATGACTTTGGCGTGGGGTAGCTTGTGGGTGGCGTAACACTTGAACTCGACACCCTTTTTGAAGTCGATGAGGTAG
>CAZCAL010000452.1:0-2254 GCA_964496625.1 uncultured Verrucomicrobiaceae bacterium
GTGCTGCGGCAGCAGGTGCGACAGCTGGCTTTGGAGCCGAAGGCGCTGGCGTTGTCGCAGGGGCAGCTGGTGCAGGGGTAGCGGCTGGTTTCGGAGCCGCAGTTGGTGGCGTTGTCGCAGCCGGTGCTTCAACCTTTACGGCTGGAGTTGTTGCAGGCGCAGTGCCTTTAGCAGCAGGGGCCGGAGCAGTGCCCTTCGCGGCGGCGGCTGGAGCAGGAGTTGCAGCAGCTGGAGCGGCAGGAACAGCAGGAGCTGGCACAGGTGCTTCCGCTGCTGGCGCTGCCGCAGGGGCTGGCCCGGCTTCAAACTTCTTCGCCGTTTTCGAACTCTGACTGCTCGAAACCAAAACTGCGAGGGTCAGCGTGAGGACAAACAGCAAGATGCCCAGCCAGACGGTGATCTTCTGAAGAGCATTCGTCGTTTGCGCACCAAACATTTGATTGGTCACACCTTCACCAAAGGATGCACCCAGCCCTTCCTGGCGCGGGCGCTGCATGAGGATGACGAGGATCAAAAGGAGGCAAACGATGACCTCGATGACGTTGAGAATAGAAATCAGGATGGGCATAAAAGAGCGCGCAATATGACCGCTCGCCGCGCCTTGGCAAGCGGTACTAATTCACTTTCCCTGACTGTCGCTGGCGAACCGCCTCAAAGAGGCAGACTCCGGTGGCAACGGATACATTCAGGCACTCCACGCTACCGGCCATGGGGATCTTGGAAAGAAAATCGCAATGCTCCCCCGTCAGGCGCCGCATTCCCGGTCCTTCTGCGCCCATCACGATACCCGTCGGCCCCTTCATATCCATCTCGTAAATCGACTTCGTCGCCTCATCGCCGGTTCCGATCAACCAGACGCCCAATTCTTTGAGTTTTTCCATGGCGCGGACAAGATTGGTGACGCGCACGATTGGCACATTCTGTGCACCGCCGCAGGAGACACGCATCACCGTCTCTGTGATGGGGGCGGTTTTGTCCTTTGGCAATACCACCAGATCCACCCCTGCAGCATCCGCTGTCCGCAGGCACGCTCCCAGATTGTGCGGATCCTGCACGCAATCCAGAATCAAGACCAGCGCGTTCGGCTTGTCCTCGAGTATGGACGCCATGTCCCCTTCGTCATACACGCGGGGTCCGACGTCGGAGCGGACATGTTTATTATGGCGGGCAGTGCGGGGTTGATTGGGGCGGGGCATTCGATTTGGGGATTGGTGCGCAATCAGCCTCCATAACGCCGACCGCGCAAGTGCCAGACCAAATTTCCCTCAGCCAATAAAAAAGCGCCGCCCCCAGTTACGGGTGCGGCGCCGATCTGATTCAATCAGAGAAACTGCGAATTAAGCAGCCTTCTTCTTGGCAGGAGCGAACTCAGCCATGTCGAGGGAGCCATCGCTGTTCTTGTCGCGCTTCTTGAAGGACTCTTCAGCCTTAGCGGAATCTTTCTTGGCCTGTGGGCTGGCCATGTACTCTTCCTTGGAAACTTTGCCGTCGCTGTTCTTGTCCAGCTTCTTGAAGGCTTCTTCTGGGTTCATTTTAGCACCCTTACCGCCTTTGCCGCCTTTGCCTTTACCGGCACCGTCAGCTGCGTTGAGAGTAAGGCCGCCTAGGGCGAGGACCGCGAGGATTGTTGCGATTTTTTTCATGTCGTATTTAGGTTGTGGTGTTCTTGGTTTGGTTTACGGCGCTATTGGCTTGAAACCACTCCAGTTGACTGCGCGTGGCGGGATAAACGCTAACGCAGACAGGCAGTTTCAAAAATATTCAGGAACGGCAAAAATATTTTCACTATCGCCTGATCCGGCACAATTTTGAACACATTTAGCCTCATTATGATAGCGATTACATAAGGCGAGCCCCAGCTTCGGCGAGCGGACTCCTCTCCCCCTTCGTCAAAGAGACGTGTGCCGCAAAGGTCTGCCCGCGCATCCTCTGCCTTGCATACACCAGTCCATTGGATCGGCTATCCACATAGGGGTTATCAATCTGCGCCGGGTCACCCACCATGACGAGCTTCGACCCACGCGACATCCGGGTGATGACGGTCTTGGCCTCCAGGGGCGTCAGTTGCTGGGCTTCATCCAGAACAAAGAATCTCTCTGGGATGGAACGTCCACGAATGTAGCAGAGCGCCTCCACCTCGATGATCCCCTGCTGAATGAGACCGTCATAAGGCGCGGCAGGTTGGAGCGAACTGCCTGCGCTCGGTGACTCAGGCGCATTCCTGCCTTTCTTCCGGACTGGCCCCTGTTGGCTC
>CAZCAL010000452.1:2264-3971 GCA_964496625.1 uncultured Verrucomicrobiaceae bacterium
GATCGCCCGCAGCGGCCCGTACCTGATATCGCCGCGCGAGATTTACGAGCTGACCAACGACGAGCGCGTCATAAACTGGCTGCAACCATGGACGCATCTTCTCTTGCAGCGATCCAGGCAGGAAGCCCAGCGTCTCCCCCATAGCGACGATGGGGCGACTGATGGTGATGCCCTGGTAAGTCCGCCCAAAAACCTGGGAAAGCCCGGCGGCGACAGCAAGAAGGGTTTTTCCAGTTCCCGCTTGGCCGTAACAGGTCACAAGGTTGATTTGCGGATCCAGTAGCGCATCCAGCAGGCAGGCCTGCCCAAGATTCATTGGCTTGATCGTGCGACCGCTACCGATTCGGATGGACTCCGGCAGGTGGTGCAAACGCAGGCACTCCCCCTGGGCACCGACTCGCGCGGGCATGCTGGCCTTTTCACCGGAGCACAGCAGGATGTAGTCGTTTACCGTCAGCGGGCGCATCTTTGCCGCGCTCAGCGTCACCCGGCCCGAACTGGCAAAACGCTGCAACTCGTGCCCGCTGATTTCGATGCGTGGGATGTCGTAGTTAGACACCTCCCTTGGTTCCACTTTATCATGCAGGTAGTCTTCACACTCAATGCCGACGGCGAGCGCCTTTAGTTGCATGTTCAGGTCCTTTGTCACCAAAGTCACGGGTCCCCGAACCTGATCCCTCAACCAGAGAGTGCAGGCAAGGATTCGGTGGTCCATTTTATCCAATCCTGGAAACACCCGCTGAAATTCCATCAAGCTGGGAACACTGGACGCCACCGCAGGATCATACACCACCACTCGCAAGATGCCGCCGCCTTCGGTGCGAGTTCCATGCGTAACAGACGCCCCTTCAGCAGCGAAGACGGCCATCAGCATCCGATGGATTTCACGCGCATTCGCCCCGCGATCCGTCATCTCATTCTTGAAGCGATCCAATTCGCTCAACACATCAACAGGGATGCACACCTGATGCTCCGCAAACTTTTGGATCGCAGCCGGATCATGCAGCAAGACGTTCGTATCCAGGACAAAAGTCTTGATCCCAGCCTTCGTCGCCTTCAGCCCACCCTTCCCGGCCCGCCTCTGTTTGCGCGCCGATCTTTCCGGAGTGGCCGGGGAGCCACTGCTCCGCCCACCGAAGAGCGGGCCGAGGTCTTGTGCAGAAACGAGGGTGGGGGCAAGCTGGGCAGTAGAATCGTCGCGGTCCATAATATTTGTTGTGAAATGGGCAAAAAAAAGCCCCGTTCAGCGAACGAGGCGGTTGGAGTCGGGGAATCTTGCGATGAAGGAACCATCTGGCTGAACTCGGCTGCCAGTCGCTCCCCCCAAAGACTGTGACTATTTGATTGAATCACGGTAATCACGAGATTGTCAGGAACCGCTAAAAGTCGCAAGCGATTTATTCACAATGGCAAAAATGTTCCAGACTTGGCATGGATGGCAAAATCTGCCGTCCGACCCTCATGATCACGCGGGCATCTAATCCATTTTATGCTTCGTCCCACCAAAAACCAACAACTCAGCCAGCACCACCATTCAATACACACAATCCACTACCCTCGGCAGTCTTGCCACCAGTAGTCCCGCCGCTCTGCCCGAGCGCCATCGCCCCTCGTTTCCTCCGTCGATAACGATCTTTCATGCCCTCAAAGACTCCTTCCACAAAGGCCTTCCCACCTAGCACCGCTCCGTCGGTCAGATACTTCACT
>CAZCAL010000453.1:0-445 GCA_964496625.1 uncultured Verrucomicrobiaceae bacterium
CGTCGCCGGGCTTGCGCGGGCTGCCCAGGCTGGCGGCGATGGACAGGGGGTCGCGCCGGATTTCCTGGTTGACCGTCATCCAGCCCGAGGGATGGACGACCGGGGCCACCGCGTAGCCGGTGTTCTCGGCCCGGATGGCGGTGATGGAGGCCGCGGAGGTGATGTGATCCTGAAAGTGGATAACTCCACTGATAGCTTAAAGACCTTCTTTTTCAATAGCCGTCTCATTGCCGAAGATGGGAAGCCCGGCGAAGGCGGACTGCGCTCCGGCAGGGCTGGAGAAACGCTCATCCTGAAGGTTCCCGGTGGCACGGTCGTCAGCCGCATCACAGAGGATTACGATGAGGAAACTGGCGAGATCACCACCAGTTATGAGCAAGTCGCGGACCTCACTGAGGTCGGCAGCGAATTTGTCCTGTGCAAAGGTGGCAAGGGCGGCAAAGGG
>CAZCAL010000453.1:455-3969 GCA_964496625.1 uncultured Verrucomicrobiaceae bacterium
ACCCTGAAGCCCATGGTCGGCGTCATCGACTTCGGCGGATTCCGCCGTGGCACCATGGCAGACATTCCTGGGCTGATTGAGGGCGCTCATGACAACGTCGGACTCGGCCACGACTTCCTGCGCCACATTATGCGCTGTCGTGTGTTACTCTTCGTCTTAGACACCGCTGGCAGCGAAGGGCGCGACCCCGTCGCGGACCTGGAAACCCTCCGCACGGAGATCTCCCTTTACTCCGCCGAACTCGCAAAGCGCCCGTGGTGCATCATCGCAAACAAAGTTGATCTCCCCGAAGCTGCCGAATTCTTGCCCACGCTAAAAGATCGCTTCAAGCGCGTGAAAATCCTTCCAATCTCGGCCGAAACTGGCGAAGGGATGGATAAACTGAGGAAATACCTCAACGAAAAAATCGGCGTTGGCGAGGAGTAGTCTTCCCGAATTAGCCTTTATCGCTTTCTTGATACTCTGCCCGTTGACCAGGTAGGACCTTGGCCTTGTCCGCAAAACGGTCAAAGCGATTCGACAAGATCAGCAAGGTCGGAGCCCAAATTCCGATGAAGATCCCAAAGCGCTCAGCGTGCGCCCGGGCATCGATATCTTTGCTGTCATCCAGCATCCACCACACCGCAATGGAGAGAGCAATGGAGATAATCCCCGCTTGAAAGCAAATAGTACTGAGAGTCCGGCAAGTCTGTTCATTCATAACGGTACATCCTAACGCCGGACATCCCACCACGCCCCGCCATCCTTGTCAAGAATCCGCGTTATGTTGTGCCATGTCGCAGCAAATCCCCGTTCACCTACCGCCTCTTCCGCTTCTTCTTTTTGGGTGGTTGCGATGCTTTGGAGTGCTTCCCACTCCGCTGGCCGTGACTGAAGCGCGGATCAGGCCGCAGCTGACGACCTGGTGTTTTCCAAGGCAGTTTAGCAAGATCGAGGCTGTCTAGGTCCATGTCGAAGTCATCGTCATCGCTTTCCTCGCCGGCATCCTGTGAGTCCTGGACTTTTCGCGGCCTGCCAATTTTTGCCTTGGGAACGAGCTTGCCTTTGGCTGCGAGTTCCTCATAGAGCTGCCTCTCACGCTCCCGCAGTGCCTTGGCCTCAGGGGATTTGAGATAGGCCAGGAAGCTTTTGTCTTTGCGTAGCTCTGGGTCGAGATTTTTGAGATCGACTTCCCTGTCCCATGGTGCTTCGGTGCTGCTTGGAGCGTGGGCCATGTGGCGGCGATGCGGAATTTTCCACCGCTTCAGCAATGCGGCGACTTCGTTGGCGACGGGTGCCCGCCCAATGGTCCGCCTAGCCGCTTCTTTGGCTGAGTTCAGTGTCCAGACATCGGCAGGTTCCAGCCCAAAATCGGCGGGCTTTTTGTTCTGCCAGACTGGCCGTATTTGGGTCTGTTCCGCTGGTGTCAGTGGCTCCGCCTTGGGTCGTCCGCGCCGTTCATGGCCGAGCGCTGCGGCCAAGCCTATTTCTTTGTATCGCTTCCAGATCAGGGAAATGTATTGCCGGGTGACACCATACTCGTCGGCGATCGGGGCCTGCTTTTCACCCGCTTCAAGACGTTCGAGAATTTTCTCACGTTGCTCTGGTGTCACCCTTGAAGGCTCGGGGGGTAAACCATCCGGGCTCAGCCTCACCAGTTGCGGATTGCGCAAACCGAGAAGAGACGGTTGTGGCTTCTTTTTCTTCGCAGACTTTTTCTTGGCCATGAATCCGCAGATTACTCGCGCGTGATTGCCTCGTCCAGATTCAACATCACCCGAGCGGCACTGAAGGCGTCTAGCGGTGCCAGCAGGTGCTGCTCCGCCGTTGTGGGAGGCCGGGACACGACACGTCTGAACGCTGTGCTGAGCCCCTCTTTCTGGATGATGCCTGTCAGCGCCTTGGCAAACTCCACCTGCGCGCTGTCGTTCAGCAGTGTCAACGCCTGCAGAGGCGTGTTGCTGCGGATCCGGCGTGTGCAAGTAGCGAAGCCATCTGGCGCGTCAAAGACACTGGTGGATGGCGGCGGTGTGGCCCGATAGACAAAGGTGTAGATCCCCCGCCGATACCTATCTGCCCCTGGGCTGACCTTCCATTCTCGCTTCACCTGCCCCAGCGACATCACGCCATCTGGGATCGGCGGATAAACGGGCGGACCGCCAACTTTTGCGCTCAAGAGTCCGCACGATGCCAGGGAAACATCCCGTACGACTTCTGCATCCAAACGTAATCTTCCTTGGCGTGCCAAAAGGCGATTACTCGGGTCTTTGACACGCAAATCTTCACGGAATTTTGAACTCTGCCGATAGGTGGCAGATGTGACGATGAGCCTGTGCAGCGATTTGAGGCTCCAGTGATTGCGCATGAATTCGGTGGCAAGCCAGTCCAGTAACTCGGGATGCGATGGCAGCGATCCCTGGGTGCCAAAGTCATTCTCAGTCTCCACGATGCCTGCACCAAAATACTGCTGCCAGACGCGGTTCACGATGACGCGAGCCGTCAGCGGGTTCGCCGGATCTACCAGCCAGCGAGCGAGATCCAAGCGGCTTGGTTTGTCCGTCTTCGAGGGCAATGGATGCAGCACCGCCGGCACGCCTGGAGTGACTTCTTGGGCAGGGCGGGTGAAGTCTCCTTTGATAAAAAGCGTGGTCTTGCGGGGCTCTGGCAATTCCTTCATCACCAGGGTGGTGACACCGTTTTTTAGCAACGCATCGATTTCCGTCATGCGTTCGTTCATGGCACGATAAACTTGATCTGCGGCACCTGGGCCGGCCGTAAAGAGGCTGCGCTTTTCCTCAAAACTACGCTTTTCGGGAACCACTGCGAGAGCCTTCACCGCCTCCTTGGCAAGGCGAGAGCGTGACTGTGCACCGAGTTCTGCCTCCCACTCTGCAAAGGCCACTTTGTTTTTATGCAGATGCGCCGTCATCGCAGAGACAAGCTCTGCCCGCTCCTTTGCCAATGCATCACGGTCAATGCTAGGATCAGGGACAGTGAGGGTGGGCTCGTCTTGGTTATTCAGAAAGGCAAAGAGGCGGTAATATTCTTCCTGGCTGAGGGGATCGAACTTATGATCGTGGCACTGCGCGCAACCGATACTGAGACCTAACCAGACGGAGCCCGTTGTTGCCACACGATCAAAGACGCTATCGATGCGAAACTGCTCCTTATCGATCCCACCCTCCTGATTGATCTGGGTATTGCGATGAAACCCTGTGGCGATTTTCTGGTCCAACGTCGCATCCGGCAGGAGGTCGCCAGCGATTTGGTCGATCGTGAATTGGTCAAAAGGCAGATCGTCATTAAGGGCAGAAACCACCCAGTCGCGGAACTTCCAGATCTGGCGGGGCGCGTCAATGCTGTAGCCGTTTGAATCCGCATAGCGCGCCTGATCCAGCCACCAGCGGCCCCACCGTTCGCCATAGTGCGGCGAATCAAGGAGACGGTTCACCCAGCGGAGATACACTGCCTGACGCTGGGCCGGATCTTGATACTCCGCCACAAAGGCATCGACCTCTTCCACACTGGGTGGCAA
>CAZCAL010000454.1:0-3961 GCA_964496625.1 uncultured Verrucomicrobiaceae bacterium
CCTTAGCCATCGTGATTGGCAGCGTCCTAGCGCTCTCAGGAACCATCGGAGCACTCTGGCTCACCCACACCTCGTTGAACATTGTCAGCTTCCTCGGCTGCATTATCGGCGTCGGCATCGTCGCCAAAAACGGAATTCTCATGTTAGACCTCGTCGATCATCACCAAGGCGAAGGCAGCACTCTCGACGAAGCCCTAGCCAAGTCCGCCCACCGCCGCCTCCGCCCCATCCTCATGACCTCCCTAGCCACCGTGCTAGCCATGCTCCCACTCGCCTACGGCATCGGCCACGGTGCCGATATGCTCCGCCCTCTCGCCATCGGCATCATCGGAGCCCTCTGCATCTCCATGCTCTTCTCCCTCATCGCCACCCCCGTGCTGTATCGGCTCTTGGGCAGTGGACGACAAGGTTGACAATTTGCACCCCGAGCAACTCTCGTCATCGAACCAACGGCGGAAAGTCCAGCGACCCTAACGACAACTTTGGCTTCACATACTCCAGTCCTGGACGGTTAGGCCAGAGACACGTTTAAATTCGCTGACGTTATTTGTCACCGCCACGTCTCCGAACGCACGGGCCGACGCAGCCATCCACAAGTCCTGCTCGCTGATCCGTTGACCACCCGATTCGAGCGAATAGCGAATTTCGACGTAGTGCGAAACGACCAGCTCATTGGGCCACACAATCAAAAAAGGCGAGAGAAAACCCCGAACGATTTGTTCATTATGCACCGGTTTGGCACTCTTTGTTGCTCCCAGCAACAACTCTACTCTGCCATGACTTGCATCGGAACCCTGACCTCATCCGGTGGTAAGCTACGTAATCGCTCGGCCACCTTCACTGACTTTCCCCGCAGGCAGAAAACAATAGTGTTTGTGTCCAACGTGTAAGCCATGCTCCTCCTCGATTTATCATTCGTCGAACGACTCTACCATTCAAAAATCCTCACGATCCGGCACCTCAAAGGTGTCGTCGTCAATAGATCCAAACAGCCTAATCCAACCCTTAGGATACCCAAGGCGCTCTGACTCCGTCTCAAGCGTGGCGAGCCTCAATCTGTCGCGTGCCCAAGTCTCAACTGGCTTGTGCTCCAACCGCGCCAGTTCCTCGAGGGATTGAGCCAGATTCGAATCAAGTTCAAGAGTGAGTGTGGACATGATCGGCAATATCTCAACCAGGGCACTCTGCCAAGCACGGGATTGCAGTCGATTGCGGCCTCCCCCCGCTCGATAAACTCCTTCTTGCCGCTGGTCAGCGGGGAATAGGCGGTTAAGTTTGGCGCCTCCAACGTCAGATGCCTTCCTCACTTCTCGCCGACATTCGCCAACTCCTGCGCTGGAGCTTGCTGGCCTTGCCTGTGGCTTGGGTGGGCGGCTCGGCGAGTGCGTTCTTCTTGTGGTCGCTGCAAAAGATGACCGAGTTGCAGTGGGCGAATCCCTGGCTGCTCTGGTGGCTCCCCGTGGGCGGCATCGCGGTCGGGCTGATCTACCACTACCTTGGCAAGGGTTCTGACAAGGGGAACACTCTCCTTATTGACGAAATCCACCAACCCGGTGGTGGTGTGCCTGCGCGGATGGCCCCGCTCGTTTTGATCGGCACACTGGTGACTCATTTGTTTGGCGGCTCTGCAGGGCGCGAGGGCACTGCGGTGCAGATGGGCGGCAGTCTTGCGGCGCTGCTGGCGCGCTGGTTCCGCGTTACACCGGAGAGCAAACGCATCATGTTGATGTGCGGCATCGCTGCGGGCTTTGGGGCGGTTTTTGGCACACCACTTACAGGGGCGATCTTCGCGATGGAAGTGCTAGTGATCGGTCGCGTGCAATACGATGCACTGATTCCCGTGTTGCTTGCCAGCGTCGTTGGCGATGCCACCTGCACAGCCTGGGGCATTCATCACACGGCCTATCACTTGGATGTCGGCGGTGCAGCGGCCGAATCCCATGCTGCCTTTGGTGCCCTGCTCATGATCAAAGTAGCTCTTGCTGGCATCGCGTTTGGCCTCGGGGGGCGCCTGTTCTCAGAGCTTACTCATGGTTTGCAGCGCGGCATCGCGAAGCTAGTGCCGTTTGCACCGCTGCGCCCTGCCCTTGGTGCCGCCGTCGTGATCGCGCTGGTTTTTCTCATGGGGACAAGGGATTACCTCGGCCTCGGGGTAGATGCCCCACCCGGTGGTCAGGTGTCCATCGTTGCCTCATTCCATGAGGGCGGAGCCACGTCATGGAGTTGGCTGTGGAAAACTCTCTACACCTCCGTGACTCTCGCTTCGGGATTCAAAGGCGGTGAAGTCACGCCACTGTTTTTCATTGGCTCCACGATGGGCCATGCGCTCGGTGTGCTTTTGAACGAGCCCATCGCCCTGTTCGCAGCACTGGGTTTTGTCGCCGTATTCGCTGGCGCGGCGAACACCCCCCTGGCCTGCACTGTGATGGGCATCGAGTTGTTCGGCGCACATTACGCCGCCTATTTTGCCGTCGCCTGTTTTGTCGCTTACTACTTCAGCGGCCACAGCGGCATCTATCGTGCCCAGCGCATCGGGGTGCCAAAAAACAACGATCACCCCATCCAAGAAGGTACCATTCTGCGAGAGGTCGTTGGAGTCGATGCTGCCAAAAAGACAATCACCTAGTTACCGCAGACCGATCAGGATCTTGGGGCAATGAGACTCATAGCGTTTTGCTAAAATCACGCCCAGGCTCCGTAGAGAAACCATGCGCTTTTTGATTTTGTTCCTCGCCCTAGCGGTCACCAGTTTTGCCGCTGAAACTGCGATTCCTCTGACCCTTCAATCCCGCAGCCATGCAGGACGTGCGATCATCACCAAGGAACAATGGCTGCCCTCCCGCACCGCCATCATCGTTTGTGATATGTGGGACCTTCACCACTGCAAAAACGCCGTCACGCGCGAGAGTGAGATGGCCCCGCGGATGAACGAGGTGCTGGAAAAAGCCCGCAGCCAGGGAGTGCTCATCATTCACGCACCCAGCAGTTGCATGAAGGCCTACGAAGGAACGCCAGCCAGGCAGCGTGCTCAATCTGCACCTGCCGCCGCTCGATTGCCCGACAAAATTGGCGAGTGGTGCAAACAAATTCCCAGCGAAGAACTCGCAGTCTATCCGCTGGATCAAACCAATGGTGGCGAAGACGATGACCCCACAGAACATGCCCAATGGGCCGCTGAACTCGCCGCCAAAGGTCTCAACCCTAAAGCCCCCTGGACGCATCAGATCGACGTCTTGCGCATCGATCAGGACAAAGACGCCATCAGTGACAGCGGCATCGAGATCTGGAATCTGCTGGAGGCCCGCCGCATTGACAACGTCATCCTCATGGGTGTGCATCTCAACATGTGTGTCTCAGGTCGCCCCTTCGGGCTGCGTCAACTGGCCAAAAACGGCAAGCATGTCGTGCTCATGCGTGACCTCACCGACACCATGTACGATCCCGCCTGTTGGCCCTTCGTCAGCCACCTCCAGGGCACCGAACTCTTCACCCAACACGTCGAAAAACACATCTGCCCTACCCTGACCTCCGATCAATTCATCGGCGGCAAACCATTCGCCTTTAGCACTGCCACCTCTGGTCCGAAGCGCCTGCAAATCATCCTCCTCGGCGATAGCACCACCGAGGCGAAGTTTCCCAAAATCCTCTCCCCAGACGAACCGCAATTTGAGGACACCCTGCGCATCCTCCTGGCCTCGCAGCCAGACCTCCCACCCTGCGATGTTTATAACGAAGGTGTCAGCGGTGAATACATCCGCCGACTTCTGGACACCCGCTACGACAAGGCCGTCAAGACCAAGCCCCAGGCCGACTACATCTTCATCCGCTACGGCATCAACGACAAAGCAAAGCGCCAAGGCTTCGATACGAACTTCGCCAAAGACTTCCACGAACTCCTTGAGCGACTGCGCAAAGACCACCCTCAGGCCATGCTCATTCCGATGACCTGCATCCCCTTCGG
>CAZCAL010000455.1:0-3948 GCA_964496625.1 uncultured Verrucomicrobiaceae bacterium
GGTGGAAATTTGGGTCAGCGCGGAAAGTCATGCGAGCCTCAAACCGGCGCTCAAGCTCCGCAAGTAATTCCCCATCCTCCGTCCGCAGGCGAGTCAGCACCTCTGGATGCACGACCACCAGTAGGCTCTTGTGCTCGGGTTTACCCTTCCCAAGGATGCTAATGAGGCGACGCTGAATTTCCACACTCATGGTCAGTGTCGTCTTAACTTGGGCGTGCCCCTTGCAATAAGGACATGGCTCCATAGTCGTTGTGTCCAAGCTTTCGTTCAGACGCTGGCGAGTCATCTCCATCAGACCAAACTGAGAGATTGGCAGGATCTGGGTCTTCGCCTTGTCGCGCTTCACACGATCAACCATCATCTTGTAAACAGCCTGTTGATCGCGGCGGGGCTTCATGTCGATAAAGTCCACGACGACGAGTCCACCCATGTTGCGCAACCGCAATTGACGGGCTACTTCCGCAGCGGCCTCCATGTTTGTCTCAAAGATGAGCTTATCGACGTCCTTGGAGCCCTTGTTGCGGCCCGTATTCACATCGATGGACACGAGTGCCTCCGTTTGATCGATCACGATGTAGCCACCGCAAGGGAGCCAGACTTGCCTATAAAAGGCGTTATCGATCTGCTTTTGGATTCCGTAGTGATCAAAGATCCCAGCGCCAGTGGTGGAATTGCCCCCACTGTAATAGGAGATGCGACGTCGTGCACGACGCGAAATTTGCGCGGCCATCTCCTGCATCCGCTCCGTCATCTCTTGGTTGTCGCAGACGACCTCATCTACCTCCTCGGTCAAGAAGTCGCGGACAGTTCGTTCGATCACGTCGGGCTCCTGGAAGCAGCAGACAGGGGCCTTGTGGCCGTCTCGTTGCTCCACGATGTCATTCCACTGCTCCACCAGCAGGCTGAGGTCACGGACAATGTGCCGCGCCCGCTTCCCAGATGCCTCGGTTCGCATGATCAAGCCCATGCCCTCAGGTAGATCCAAATTTTCAATGATGCGACGTAAGCGCGCACGCTCCTTTGGATCGTCCACTTTGCGGGAGATCCCAAAGACCTCGTTTAACGGCATCAAAACCAGCAGACGACCTGCCAAAGAGATGTTTGTCGTCACCCGTGGACCCTTGTTTCCAATCGGACCTTTGGTGACCTGCACCATGATCTCTGCTCCAACGGGATAGAGCGATGGGATGTCCTTCGCCTGCACCGTTTTACGCTTCTTCGCAGATCCGCCGCGATTGATTTCCTCCAATCCGCCATCAAGCGCCGCCGGGATGGCATCCCAGAAATGCAGGAAGGCATTCTTTTCAAAGCCAATGTCCACGAACATTGCCTTCAGGCCCTGCTCAATGTTTTTGACCCTGCCTTTATAGACGCTACCGACCAGACTTTGCGTTCCGACACGCTCGATGCTGTACTCCTCCAGCATGCCGTTCTCCAGCAACGCCACGCGGTTCTCCAGCTTTTCACAGTTGATGACAATTCGAGTTCCGCTGCTGAGATCCTTTTTCCCAGTGATGAACTCCTTGATACGTTTCACGATTCCTAGTGGCATAGTGCCCTCCGAAAATGGTTGGTTGGTTGAATAATTAAATTTGAAAATCAGTTCACTGAAAAAGTCTTCTGAATAGACCCGCCCTTCGGACAGGCACCGCTTTCGGCACCTCCTGCTGGGCACTGACCCCCTGAGAACCGGCCGCATCCGCCCTGCGCCGGATCGTCGGAGCTTCAGAGGACCTGCGGGGTGCAGGTCGTTCTTCACTCGCTTCACGAACCGGGGCGGATTCGCCCTCCTCATCACTGGCGGCAGCCTCTGGGACGCCGCCACTGTCTGCATAGGTCACGCTCTCGACAAATTTAAAGCTGCCCTTTGACTCAGGCATCTTTTGCACGGTGACTTGATAGCCATTGTCGAGTGCGAGACTTTGTTCGAGGATACGCCGCGCCACGGGCGCTGCACAGCCACCACCGGACTTTCCGCCCTGCACCAGCGTGCACACAGCGTACTTCGGATTGTTGTAAGGGGCGAAGGTGATGAACCAAGTGTGATTATCTTTTTGCTTCACACCGTCAACCGTTCTCCAAAACTGCGCGGTGCCGGTCTTCCCGGCCACTTCCACACCTGGGATGCGGGCTCCCTTGCCAGTGCCAGCATCGGCATTGACGACCTTCCACATTCCGCGACGAATCATCTCCACCTCCTTGGGATCGATACCTTCCTTCGCCAAGTCGGAACGCACTTCAGGTTGGTTCTCAAGCACCACATCTGGGCCGTCAGTGACGCGCTTCAAAAGATGCGGTTTGAAGGCCTTGCCTGCATTCGCCACGGTCGCTACGACAGACGCCATTTGCAGCGGTGTCGCAAGCACCATACCCTGACCGATGGAAGTATTGGCAGTATGCCCCGCGCTCCAGCGATCACGCGGATTGTGCAGTCGCAGCCAAGCAGGATTTGGCAGCACACCGCTGGACTCTTCACCCAATTCCACGCCGGTCCGTTCACCGACTCCGAGCAATTGCCCCACCCTGGTGATGTTATCGATGCCAGCGGCATTGCCATACTGATAGAAGAAGCAGTTGCAGGAGCGCATGATGGCATCGCTGACGTCCAGAGAGCCGTGGGAACCACCATGCTCCGCGATCCAGCACTTCATGTAATTATTGCCATAGGTCACCCCACCTGCACAGTTGAAATGCCGATTCTGAATGTCCGCCAAACATCCAGCAAATGATGTCACGATCTTAAAAGTCGAACCAGGCGCGTAGGCATTTACGGCTCGATTGAAGAGGGGGTTTGCCGGATTGTCTAGATAGGACGCATACTCTTCCGTGGTGATGCTCGGGATGAACCGATTGGGATCATACGATGGAACGGAAGCCATCGCCAGGATTTCGCCTGATGCAGGATCGATCACGACTGCAGCTCCCCGTCCGACGCCACCCTCGCGCAGTGCACGTTCCGCGATGTATTGAATGCGTGCATCCAAAGTTAAGAAAACATCATTGCCCTTGTGCGGTTCCGCAAAACTAACCTCACCGACCAGGCGCCCTCGTTCGTTCTTCTTCATGGTCCGGACGCCGGGCTTGCCACGCAGATACTCATTGAAGCTTTTTTCAACACCCGCGCCACCGTAATCGTCGGGCAGGAAGTAATCCCACCCCGCTCGTTCTGCCGTTGTCGTCTTTTGATCGTCAGCAAGACGAACATACCCTAATATGTGGCAGGCCAATGATCCATAGGGATAAAACCTCACTGCACGTTCTGTCACCGAAACCCCTGGAAGCCCAAGATTATGTTCCGCACAACGGCTGAATTCAGAGAAGGTTAAATCATCGCGATAGACCCATGGCACCACCCCGGCAAACGTGCGGTAGTGGACCTGCATATCGACAGAGTCGATGCCCTTGGCCATCCCCATTTCGTTGAACGCTTTTTGGATCGTCTCATTGAAGATCTGCACCACGTCCGTCTCCTTCTTCCTTACCGTGCGACCGCCCTCTGTCGCGTCGTATTCAATTGACGGCACGGTGCCGCCTTTAGGGAGCTGCCTTTTATATTCCGACACCATTTCTCCGAGATTGATCCGTACTTCAAAGGCAGCCCGATTGCTCGCTAAAACAACGCCATTGCGATCACGTATCTCCCCACGAACCCCAGGGATGCGTGCACGCTCTTCACCGCTAGTCGGCACGCGATGCACGAACTCGTCGTGGCGATCAATCTGTAAAGACCAGAGTCGATACACAAGCACCAAGAACCCAGCCATCATGACCAAGCAGAGCAAATAAAGACGAAAGCGATATTTAACGACCATCGAAGTTGTACCTCAATCCTTCATATTTGATTTCGTAACTCGAAAGACGCGCGATCCAATGCAGTGCCAAAAAAATCAGCGGTGCCACCAGCATTCCCAACAGCGTATCCGTGACCATCTTCGACCACACTCCTGA
>CAZCAL010000456.1:0-2399 GCA_964496625.1 uncultured Verrucomicrobiaceae bacterium
CATCAGAGTGAACGTCTCTGTCTGCACCAATTGAAAGGGGACACCCGTCGTCTGACGCCAGACAAAAAAGCCAAACACTGCCACTACCGAAGAACTCACCATCAGCATCATTCGGGTCACCATCAGGCGGGTGATCAGAGGCTCCTCTGGAGGCGTTGGCGGTCGCTTCATTTCATCGCCTTCTAGACTTTCCATGATGAGATTCACCGTCACCGAACCCTCCGTCACAATGTTGATCCAAAGAATCTGGACGGCGGCGAGCGGTAGAGGATAGCCACAGAGTAATGCCAATAACAGCACGATGACCTCATCCAGCGACGTGGCGAAGAGGAACAACACCACTTTTTTGAGGTTCTGATAAACCAACCTCCCCTCTTCGATGGCCTTAACGATGGTGGAAAAGTTGTCATCGGTAATGACGATCTTTGCGGCACCTTTCGCGACGTCTGTCCCTGTGATGCCCATGGCGACCCCGACGTTTGCAGCAGCCAGCGCTGGGGCATCGTTCACCCCATCACCAGTCATCGCCACAACATGTCCATTGCCTTGAAAAGCCTCAACGATACGCAACTTTTGCTCTGGCTGAACTCTAGCAAAAACTGCGATTTTGCTGATTTTCGAGTGCAATTCCCGCTCCGTCATTGTTTCCAACTCCTGACCATCCACACCGATGTCAGCGGCATCAGCAACGCCTAGACTTCGAGCAATTGACAAGCCCGTGGCTTTGTGGTCACCCGTTACCATGACGGGCCTAATTCCCGCCGCTTGGCAGGCAGCGACTGCTGCTCTCACCTCCTCACGCGGCGGGTCCATCTGGGCGACAAGACCGCACAACACCAGTCGGCCTCGGAAGTCTTCGAATACCGAATCTCGCCCAAGCATTCCATCACGACATTCCGCCACTGCTAACACTCTCAGTGCTTGCCCTGCCAGATCAGCAGCAATTTTGGCGAAGTCATTGCCGCCCATCGAATCTGGCGCACACAGGTCCAGCAATGCCTCTGGTGCCCCTTTAAAAATGATCCGACTTTTCCCAGTCGTATCGCGATGCTGCGTCGCCATCATCTTACTGGCGGAATCAAAAGGAATCTCTGCACTGCGTAACCAAGCTTGCCGCAACGCATCTACGTCGATGCCACCCTTCATGCTCGCAGTCAGAAGTGCTGCCTCCGTTGGGTCGCCAATAGCCTGCCAGCGATTATCCGTCGTATTTGGTGTCTTCAATTGCGCATCATTGCAGAGCGTGATCGCCTCCAGCAGCGTCCGCAATTCTGGAGAACCTTCGGCTGAGACCGCCTGCTCATCGATGGTCAGCTCGCCGATAGGATCATATCCAGCCCCACTCACCGCGACACGCCGCGCGTCAGGCAGAATTACAGCAGTTACTGTCATCTCGTTTTTCGTCAGGGTGCCCGTCTTATCGGTACAGATCACCGTGGTTGAACCCAAGGTCTCCACCGCCCCCAGTCGCCGCACAATCGCCCCCCGTTTGGCCATGCGCCGCATACCCACCGCCAGCGCAATGGTCATTGCCACTGGCAACCCCTCTGGAACCATCGACACCATCTGGCTAATCGCCACCATGAAGATCTGCCCAAAGGGTAATCCACGCCAAAATCCAAATCCCAGAATCAAAACAAAAAGCACTACCGACGCAGCCACCAACCAGTGTCCAAACTGACGGAGTCGCTGCTCGAGTGGTGTCCGTGGCTCCGACGACTGCGTCGTCAGGTCGGCAATTTTTCCGACCTCCGTCTGCTGCCCCGTCGCAACAACAATCGCCACACCACGACCAGCGCTGATTTGAGTGCCGGAATAGACCATACACTGCCGATCGCCCAGCGACGCATCGTCAGGCACAGCGACGGCGGACTTTCGTATGGGGAGCGATTCCCCAGTCAAAGCAGCCTCGGCGATCTCCAGCGACGCCACATCAATCAATCGACCGTCAGCAGCCACCTCATCACCAGCATTCAGCAGCAATACGTCACCGGGAACTAAATTGCGCGCTTCAATCACACTTTCTCCGCCATCACGCAGCACCCGAACCTTGAGCGAAGAAAGCTTACGCAAGGCTGCCATTGAAAGTTCAGCTCGTCCCTCTTGAACGGCCCCAATGATCGAATTGATCAACACGACCATCAGAATCACTACAGCATCACTCGGATGGCCCATCGCATACGAGATGACGGCGGCCACAAACAAAATGTAGATGAGCGGGCTCGCAAACTGCGTAACAAAGACCTTCCACAATGATTTCGGCGGAGCCTCTGGCAACTCGTTCAATCCGTAAGCCAACAAACGCCGCGCACTTTCGTCCGACGCAAGACCAACCTGCAGGTCAACATGTAGCTCCGCAGCCGCAATCTCAAAGTCAACGGCATGCCAGAGGACGGCTT
>CAZCAL010000456.1:2409-3945 GCA_964496625.1 uncultured Verrucomicrobiaceae bacterium
ACCTGATCTGGAGTGCCTGAGGGTTGCAATGTACCTTGTGACTCGGGCAGATTCTTGGTAATCTCTGACCAATGCGCTCCAACAGGCGAAATGCCATCCTCGCTCTCTTCATTGTCACCTGCTTTGGCGGCGGAGGCTGGTGGCTGGCGACGCGGAGTGGAAAAGCTCCAGGCGAAGCCGCCATGCCTTCGAACAACACGACGGGGCTAATGGCGCAAGCAAGCATCCGATCCGAGACTGTCCCGATCCGCGAACGATTGACGGGCGATGCTTACGCCGGGCTCAAGGTGCTTGCAGAAAGGGGCACCCCACGTCGTGGCGAGCAAAGCTTTCATCGCCTGCGATTGGTCGAAAAACCCGACTTCAAGCATCCCCTACTGCGCATCGATGAGGAGATCAGCATCCAACCAGATGGCACGCGACGCGTTGCGAGCCAAACGGCCTACGTAGCGGATCATGTCGTCTTCAAACCCAAAATCGGGATCGAAGAGAGTCAGATTTTGGATAGACTGAAACCGCTCGGTGCAGTGATCCGCAAAAAAATGCCTGCATCTGGAATTTGGTTGATCGCCTTCCCGAACGTCACGCTCGACACCGTCCCTCATGCCATGCGGGAGATCAAGAAGATGGGAGATCTGGCCAAGATCGTCGAGCCAGATTGGGTAGTGCAGGCGAAGCTCGTTCCCAATGACACCAACTTTTCCACGCTGTGGGGCATGAACAATACCGGGCAAAGTGGTGGCACTGCCGACGCCGACATTGATGCACCCGAGGCCTGGGATTTGACCACGGGTAGCCGCGCTGTTTTGGTTGGTGTGATCGATAGCGGGATCGACTACAATCACCCTGACCTCGCCGCCAACATCTGGACAAATCCTGGTGAAATCGCAGGCAATGGGATCGATGACGATAACAACGGCTACGTCGATGATGCCCATGGCTGGGACTTCGCCAATGACGACAACAATTCCATGGATGACAACAACCATGGAACCCACTGTTCCGGCACCATCGGCGGAGTGGGCGACAACGGAAATGGCGTTGCCGGGGTGAATTGGCAAGTCTCCTTGGTGGGTCTCAAATTTTTGGACGCCACTGGCAACGGACTCATCTCAGACGCCACCGAGGCCACCGCCTACGCAACCGAACTGGGTGTCGCTCTGACCTCCAACTCCTGGGGTGGCGGCGGCTATTCGCAGGCGATGAAGGATGCCATCGACGAAGCAGATGCTGCGGGCATCCTCTTCGTCGCCGCAGCGGGCAATGATGGTGCCAATGTGGAATTCTCCCCGAGTTACCCTGGCGGTTATGACTCGCCGAATGTCATCGCCGTCGCAGCGACGACGGACACGGACTCACTCGCCAGTTTTTCCAATTATGCAGCGACCGCAGTGGATCTCGCCGCACCTGGACAATCGATCAACAGCACCATCCCGAACAACAGTTACGCCTTTTTCAACGGCACATCGATGGCCACACCTCATGTATCCGGTGCCTGCGCATTGCTCAAGGCATGGTATCCGGCCCTGTCTCATG
>CAZCAL010000457.1:0-1792 GCA_964496625.1 uncultured Verrucomicrobiaceae bacterium
GACTGGCATTATTTGGTGCCTTTGCCGCCTTTGCCCTTAGCAGCGCCCTTGGCGTCGCTGGCTGCGTCAGGCGTGGCAGCTGCTGCTGCCCCACCGTTTGCCTCACGGATCTTGGCTTCAAGTGCAGCCTTCTTTGGCTCAAAGAATTTGGTCGCGTCGGTGATTTGCTCTGGCTTCATCTTCTCCTTCAACTTCGCGATGACATCGGTGACTTGTTTGTCCTTGGAAACAAACTCTGCCAGCATCAGGTAAGCAAGTGCGCGGACGAGATCAGGCTCATTTTTGACGGTAGCGGCACCGCGCTCATACATTCCAGCGAGGCGGACCATTGCCTGGGCGGAACCCTGCTCAGCAGCCATGTTGTAGTGGTTCGCAGCGACAGCCATGCTGTTGTTTGCGGGATTATCGCCACCACCACCTGCATTGAGGCCAGCCTCATAGAGGTTGCCAAGAGCAAGGTGAGCAGGCGCGTAGTTTGATTGCGCTGCGCGGTCATACCAGCCAGCGGCTGCGATGAGATCCTGAGTCACGCCAGTGCCATTCTGATAGAATCCAGCGATACGAGCTTGAGCTTCTGGAATGCCGGAATCAGCAGCGCGCTTGAGGAGGGCGAAGGCCTTGACAGGATCTTTGTCCACCACCGTGCCGGTTTCATAATAAACGCCAACGGCGTAGAATGCCTGTGGCACACCAGCCTGAGCTGCCATGCGGAAGGCATCAAGAGCGCGCTTTGGATCCACTGGAACCAAAACCTTCACCTGCTGATTGCCGTCCTTGTCCTTCTCGCCGATTGGCATACCAACGCCGCCTTGGAAGGCCTGACCAAGGCGCAACAGCGCTTGTGGATCACCACCCTGAGCAGCTTTTTCATAGAATTTGAAAGCTTCTTCAGGATCAGCTTTTTCAATGCCTTGGCCGGACTCATAGATCTGACCGAGCAGACGATTCGCAGCAGCGTTGCCTTTTTCAGCAGCGTCTTTGAACATCTTGATGGCAGCTTCAGGGTCCTTGGCAACCAACGGTGTCGCGCCGGACGCGACTTGGTCACCATTGAACAGACGTGCTGCCTTCAGGCTCATTGCCGTGGCGTTGCCTTGCTCGATAGCCTTGTCCAGCATCGCGAGGGCTTTCTTTTCGTCCTTGGCGATTCCAGCTTGGTCAATACCAGACTGATAAATCTGGGAGAGAAGCAGTGTGGCCTCGCTGTCCTTCCTTTCGCTGCCAGCAATGAGCAGAGCTTCTGCTGCTTTCGGGTCGGCCTTCAGAGTGTTCGTGCCACGAATGAGGATCTGAGCGTAGGCGCGCATGGCACCCAGTTCACCTTTATCCGAAGCAGCCTTGATGAGGGCGATGCCTTCTTCTGCCTTAGCCTGATCCTGAGCACCACGGAGAGTGAGGGCACCCAGTTCCGACATGGCCTGAAGTTGGCCGGCGTCCGCAGCCTTCTTGTAAAGGCCCAGCACTTGCTCTGCGGGGGCTCCTTGAAGAATGCCAAAAGTCATCCAATGCGCCAAAACGTAGGAAGCGCTCGGATCACCTTTGTCAGACGCGTCTTTGATCGCGGTGATGGCGTCTGTGAAGGCCTTCTGCTTATCGATCTTGTCGTCTTTTTGCTGCACCTCCAGAGTTTCCAGAGCGCCTTTGGTGGCATCTCCGAGTTTATCAATTTGGGCGGTGTCCAAGCCGGCCACGGCGACCATGGCGGCAAGCTTTACTTTGAGTGCGGTTAGTAACATAGGGTTGGCTAAGGAGTTCTTTATTCGACTCGTCTGGACGAGAAGCGCTCATTTTT
>CAZCAL010000457.1:1802-3940 GCA_964496625.1 uncultured Verrucomicrobiaceae bacterium
CAGACCGATTTCCTGGTCGTTGAGGTAACAGGACGGATCGGGTGCCCAAAGATCACCCGTCATCTGCATGGCCCGAACACGGAAGCCGCCGCCGCAAACGTTGAGGAACCGGCAGCCCGCGCAGCGTCCCTTCATGTGCTGGGTGCGATCACGCAGCGCTGCTAATGTGGCGTTTTCGCGATTTGTCCAGATGTCGCTAAACTTACGCTGCTTCACATTGCCGAGCGTCAAGTCTTGCCAGAACTGATCTGGGTGCACATTGCCCTGGGTGTCAATATTACTGATACCGGTCCCAGAGCTATTCTTGCCGCCGCCGTTCCACTCCAGCAGTTCCATAGCCTTTGCAGCGCGGTCTGGATTCTCCTCCATCAGTTTCATGTAAAGATAAGGTCCATCCACGGGCTGATCCACGGTCAGCACTTCGCGCGGCTTTCCACTGGCCGCCCACTGGGCGGTGCGGGCGAGGATCTTATCAATCGCCGCACGGGTTTTTTCATGGGGAACCTCTAGCAGGTTTGATCCACGCCCGCTGTAGACGAGGTGGTAAAAGCACACCCGCTCAATCTCTTCGCGCTCAATCAGATCCAGGATACGATCAAGATCATCAATGTTGTGCTGAGACAGCGTCAGTCTCAATCCAACCTTCTGGCCAACGGCTCGGCAATTCCGGAATGCCTGCACTGCCTTTTCATAGGAGCCCGACACTCCCCGAAAGTGATCATGGGTGGCACCAATCCCATCCAAGGAGATCCCCACATACGAGAAGCCGATGTCTTTGACGCGCGCAGCGCGGTCGGGGTCCAGCAGCGTGCCATTCGTCGAAAGCGTCAGGCGCAGCCCCTTCCCCGTCGCATATTCAGCCAACTCAAAGAAGTTCGGGTGGATCGTGGGTTCGCCACCAGAAAGCAGCAAGGCTGGCACCTTGAAGTCTGCAAGATCATCAATCACGGCCTTGCACTGATCCCAATCCAACTCACCTGGATACTGCTGCGAAGTGGAGTCTGAATAGCAGTGCACACACTTCAGGTTGCAACGACGGGTGATGTTCCAGACAACGATCGGGCGACGTTCCGCTGCGGCAGCAGGTGCCCCAGGGCCGCGGCCATAACGCAGGTGATCCATTGGCTGGGAGACATCACAATAAAGACGGGTGAGATTGATCATGCGCTTATTAACGACCAGATGAAAAAGCAATTCCCCGCCAATATTGCGCACTATTGGGCTGCGACTGCCTGATCAAATAGTCCATTTTTCCCTTGCTGGACCAGCAACCGCAGGCCGATCATAAATCGCAGTCACAACCAAACTGCTACCCAGCCAATGAAAATCAAATTCTGCGGTGCCGCAGGCACCACTACCGGTTCAAAGCACCTGATCATCGTCAACGGCCAACGTATCCTCCTTGACTGCGGTCTCTATCAAGGCCGTCGCAAAGAATCACTGGTGCGCAACCGAGACTTCCCTTTTGACCCGACAACCATTGATTGTCTCGTCCTCTCCCACGCGCACATCGACCACAGTGGAAATATCCCCCAACTCACGAAGCGCGGCTTCACAGGCAACATCTACTGCACCGCCGCCACGCGGGATCTCTGCAGCATCATGCTACCAGACGCCGCGCACATCCATGAGCACGACATCGATTGGCTAAACCGTCACCGCAAAAAGGACAATCTGGAGGTGCTGGAACCAAGTTATACGATGGCCGATGCAGAGGCTTGTCTGCGGCAGTTCGTCTCTCTCAGCTACCACCGCCCGATTCAGATCGCCGACGGCGTCAAAATGACCTTCATCGATGCCGGCCACGTGTTGGGCTCAGCTCAGGTCATCCTCGATATCAATGACCGCGAAACTGGGAAGCATTCGCGGCTCCTATTTTCAGGCGATGTGGGTCGCCCAGAAAATGATCTCTTAGAGCCAGCCGATGCAAGTGAAGGCGTCGATTATGTGATCATGGAGAGCACCTACGGCGGCAGGAAGCACGAACTGGATGCCGCCACCAGCGATCACATCTGCCGCATCATTCGCGAGATCCAACAACGGCGAGGGAAACTGATCATCCCAGCGTTTGCGGTGGAGCGCACGCAGCAACTCCTCTTTACCCTCGACAAACTCCGGGAGAGCGAGTGCTTCGCACC
>CAZCAL010000458.1:0-1141 GCA_964496625.1 uncultured Verrucomicrobiaceae bacterium
GGGGCCTTGGCCAAGAACACCGCTGGTGCTGCTGCCGGTGGCGGCATCCTGATGGCTGTGGTCGGCCTCATCAAAAGTGCTCTGGCCAAAAAAGGCTAACTTTGCCTCGATTTAGATAGGCCGATCACAGCGATCCTGTGATCGGCTTTTTTGTTTTCAGTTCTCTCCGTTCGTTGCTGGCAGCGAAAGCAAACGCTTCGCTTCAGCCAGCAGAAACGCGGTGTCAGTAAAGGGCTGCCAACTCACATCGAGCCAACGGATTCGATTCTCTTTATCCACCAACACGGTCGCATGAAGAGGGCTGTCCTCAAAGTCGTCGTAGGCGTGAAACTGCTTAAAGGCCGCCATGGAGGCATCGCTCAAGACGGTCATCGGCAACTTCCCATTTTTTCCAGCAGCCTTGAAGATACCTGGAGCAATCGCGATGGGTTCCAGCGTGACTGCAGCGATCTCCACCCCTAAAGCTTTGAAGTCCGGTGCCACCTTTGCAAAAGCTTGAACCTGCTCAACACAGTGTCCGCACTCGAAGCCTAAGTAGAACAGCAGCAGCCGCGGCTTCCCCTCCATTCCCCCATGCTGCAGAACGTTCCCTTGAAGATCCATGGCCTCCCAAGACGGCTCGACGGGAGGATGCCAGTGAAACGGGCCCAATGATGCCAATGGCGGTCTGACACCTACATCCGTCCGCTTGGGTGCCTCCCCACGCCAATCGCCCACGATCTTATAGCCTTGCGCCAGCGCGCCCATTCGCTCCGCGAGTGGCAGAGTGGTGTCCATGGCAAAAGCAATCTTCCGTGCTTCTTCAAAGGACTTCCGAGCCTCGTCTGCACGGCCCAAGACTTGAAAAAAATCTGCCTTCATGCATTTACCGGCCAGATCTTGAGGCAGCTTGGGAATCAGTTCCTCCGCCTTCTTTTTCTCGCCCAGCCGCAACCAGTAACGAATGGATCGCTCAACTGGAATATCGGTGGCTTTAGCCAAAAGGTCTGGCGCAGCCTTTTCCTTGCCAAGGATAGCCTGGATCGCGCGCAACTCTGCCAGAGCAGCATCAACGGGCTCAGCAGCTTTGGCTGATTTGCCCACTGGAGGAGTCGGAGCCTTCTTGTCATCCTTGCTGGTTGCATCGGTAGCTGCCACGGCC
>CAZCAL010000458.1:1151-1835 GCA_964496625.1 uncultured Verrucomicrobiaceae bacterium
GCCTTTGACTGGAGGGTGGGGTTGGACTTCGATTTATCCTTGAGCTTAAGATCGGAGAGTTGGCCGATAACCGCAGCTAACTCGCGGCCTTGATTCAGATGAAAATGCGCGACACCCAGTGCACGGAGGCGGGCGGCTTCGTGGCTTGTTTGCACGACTGGTGCGAGTAACGGCCCCTGCGCAACCTTGATGAGTTCTTGCCACTGCTGCCACTTCAGATACGTCTCAATCAAACGAGTACGTCCGTAACTTGCGGATGAGTTTCCTTTTTCCAAGGTGTTCCAGGTTGGATGTCGCGGAATGCGTATCAGACTCTCGGCTAACCCTTCTGCATCTGCGGCACGCCCCAATTCATTGAGGTTGCGCACGAGCCACTCTTCGTTGTGAGCGTAGTTGTGAATTTGATCTGGCAACACCAGATCCGCGATCATGTAGGCGTGATCCGTCCTGGTGGCGGCGGACTGCTGCCAAGGCCGCGTGGGTTCGATGTTGGATGGTGGCTACGAGCTGCCGGCGCTCGCCGCCAGTACCGCGGCACACATCAAGGCGCTGATGGAAGCGCCCCTGGCGGCCTAGCAATAGCAGGTAAGAAATCAATCCTCCAAAGCGGCGCGAATTCGCGCCGCCAGCGCATCAAGCTCTCCGGAATCGGCGAGCGCACGGCCGTGAACGCCAATCCGCTGA
>CAZCAL010000458.1:1845-3933 GCA_964496625.1 uncultured Verrucomicrobiaceae bacterium
GTCCTGGTGGCGGCGGACTGCTGCCAAACAGCGTCATCGAACCGGCGCAGCTTGGAAAAAATATGCCCTGGCATGTGCCACATGTGGGCAATGCCCGGAGCCGCCTGCCCACACTGAGATGCGGCCCCCAGAGCTAGCGCAGGCTTTGAATCATCCCAAAGATGAATGCGATAGTGATGGGCTGGATGATTCGGATTGGCCGCAAAGATTTGATCCAGCAATGCATTGACGGCCTGCCGGCTCGTCATGCCCACCTGCCCTTTGGCATCCCAGATTTTCCAGACCAAGAACGCCTTCGCCTCAATGTCCTGCGGAAAATCCTGCACGATAGATTCGAGATCGCTGATGTAGTCCAGTGCCCGCTGCTTCTTGTCACGCTGGTCGTCCTTGTAAAACTTCTCCAACGTGCCAATCCACATCTGCTCGCGCAAGGCGGCGCGGCTCTTACGTTCCGACGCTTTGACGAGGAAGGCTTTGGCGCGCTTTTCGTTGTTCACATTCGCCATTGCCAGCCCCCAGTAGGCCATCGCGCAATCTGGATCTAGCATCGCTACTTGCCGGAAGGAGCGCTCTGCTTCGTAATACCAGAAGCCATGCAATTGGCCGATGCCCTGGTTAAAAAATAACTGGGCATCAGCCTTCGTCGTTGTGATGCGGAACTCCACATCCCCCACCCCTTGCATCAGATGCGCCATTTGGCGTGGTCCTTCATCAAAAGCCTCGCCATGGAGCGAGTGCCCAGGCTCAGGATCATCCGACCAAGCTGCCCCCACAATCAGGAGGGGCAGCAACGATAACATCTTTCTCATGGGATGGAAGCGTGTGGGGATCACTTCCCGTAGCCTGCCGCGGCTTTTCCGTCTTCGCCGAGATGGCCCGTCACCCAGAGGAGGCCATTGCTCACTAGATCAAGATAACGAGCGTCACCGACGGTTTCGTTTTGATGACCGATTGTGGTGCTGAAGATGCGGGTCTTTTTGGGTCCATATTCATTCGTCCAGGCCACGACGGAGGTCACCTCTTGGGCCACCGCCTTCGGATCAGCAGTCTCGCCTTTCTTCACTTTCGGCTTTTGCAATTGCTTGCCGCTAGCCAAAGCGTGTGCAGAGGGGAAGATCTGGATATTATTGTACAGCTCTTCATTGGTCGTCGTCCACCCAACCATACCCTTCGTGATCGGGCTGGCGCTGTCCGTGAAGGTGATGTCGATTGGCTCCTTGGGACCGTGGGCGGTGGATTGCAGGCCGAGCATCTCGTACCAATGAGAGTTATCCGCACCAGCAGCAACCGCTTCACGGAAGTTGCCCCAGCGATAGCAGTGCATGGCGCAGTGGAGATTCACCGCAGGCTTGCCATTGCGATGGGCATCCAGGATCGTATTCACATATTCGGGGTCCGTCACATCGGCAGAGCATTCATCGTGGATGATCACGTCGAAATCTTTCGCCCAATCCTTGGACTTGTAGATCTCAAACGTTGCCTTCGTAGTGGTGTCTGGATTGTAGGCCACATCAACGATGGCGTTGATCCGGCTCTCGATGCCTGCCTTCAGATACCCCTGCTGATTGGCATAATCATGGCAGCAGCCTCCGGTCACTATTAGTACACGCAGGGGCTTTGGCTTGGCGTCGTTGGACTGTGAATAGAGGAATCCGCCAACGGACATGGTGGCAGCGATCAGGATAGATAGGGTCTTTTTCATGAATGGACAGGCTCTTGAACGAACCCCGCCTGACATCTCCATCAAAAATCATCCAATGAACTTGGAGATGACTGCGTAAAACGCGATTCACCCGAGCCAAGAATGGGGTGTAAGCGCATTCAGAAAACCCAAAAGAACCGTCAAACCATCTTACCAAGATAATTGCATGGCACCACAGTTGGACCGCCATTGGAGACGACTAGTATGGCGCTGAAGTGCGCTTTTGATGTCCATCGTGAAAAGACTCTAGCTCCACGGCAGCACTGCTTGGGCTGACACCACAGACCGTGCCCGGCGCTAAGTGGCAGGTCCCGGGGAGCTTTGTCCCTCACTCAAAACCTCGACTTCCACGTCGGCGGCAGGTTCTTCGACGAGACAGACACCCT
>CAZCAL010000459.1:0-3894 GCA_964496625.1 uncultured Verrucomicrobiaceae bacterium
ATGTGACGCGGCACGTTTGCCGAGGCCACCGATCACGAGGGGGGAAGACCCCGCACTGAGTTTTGAGCGAATGTCTTGGGGAACCACCACGCCTTGGACGGGCGCGTTGGGCGCGGTGAGGTCTTTGACCGTGAAGGTGACAGTGTGACCCACGCACGAAATGCGGGCGGCGACATGGTAGCGATGTCCTAGCTCAATCCGAATGTCTGAAGGCACGACTTGATAGCCGATGTTTGCGTTTTCATCTTCGCCGACGACTTGCACGATCAGGTTGCGGGGCTTGAAGCGTGATTTTTCTCCGGTCACGCCGAGGCTCCAACCGAAGCCCTCAATACTGTCTTTCCCGCCGGACCAGCGGGAGGCAATCGTCCTCACAGAGGCATTCACGTCGATGCTGTTCAAGGTGAAGATGGCCTCGACGGTAAACTCATCACCCTCCTTGTCACCGGACTGCACGAGTAAGCGCTCTTGCGGGGTGTTCTCGCGGAATTCGGCTGACGAAAGATCGCCATTGCTGCCGCCACTGGATGGAGGAATCGTGGTGCCTGCACGCTTCTTGAGGAAGGCCTCAGCGGTTGCTCGTTCTTTGCCTGTCGGAGGTCTGCCAAGCACCGCAAGCCATGCGTCGTCAATCGACTCAACCCGTTCTGCCAATTTTCGTGCGCGCTCTAATAGCCAATCACCATTGATGAGTTGCAGCGCCTGAGTGGGAGTGGTGGTGCTTTGCCGTTCGGAGGTGCTGGCGAATCCTGCCGGTGCATCGAGCGCACGGAGCAGTTCGTTTTGATTGTTGCGCTTCTTCATCGTGTAGATGGAGCGGCGGGTGCCATTCCCATCTCCAGCTGGGCCGCCAGCGGTGGTGTCAAGCTCTCCGCTGGCAGCGAGTAGCGCGTCCCGCACTTGCTCAGCATCAAGCCGACGAGGGTTGAAGCGCCACAGATAGCGATTGGTCGGATCGATCTTAGCGGCAGCGTCGGATGGTGACCGACGAGCAGTCTGGCGGTAGGCGGCAGACAGCATAATGTCGCGATGCAAAGGTTTGAGGTGCCAGCCGTTGGCGATGAATCGGCTTGTCAGCCAATCCAGCAGTTCTGGGTGAGTCGGTGTCTCGCCAAGCTTACCGAAGTCACTGGCAGTGGCGACGATGCCACGCCCAAAATGATACTGCCAGACACGGTTTACGATGACCCGCGTGGATAGCTGGTTATCGGGGCGAGTGAGCCAATTGGCCAAGGCAGTGCGGCGTCCCGTCGAATTGCCGATCGGTTTGATCTCAGGCTCCTTGGGGTCCAGCAGGGAGAGAAATCCAGGTGCGATTTCCTGTTCTCCCTTGCGAGTTTTGAGCGGATTCGGTGGCCCTTTGGGACCCGCATCCGTGGCGACGAAGGCGTCCAAAAGAGGCTTGGGCTTGATGGCATCAAACGCCTTCAATTCCTCTGCTAAGGCCTTGTAGGCGGTCTTTTCTTCCTCGGTGCGCAGGCTCTTCATCGGATCGAAGGTCTTGCGCTCATGCTGCATCTGACGCTCGCAGAAACCTGCTAGCTGGCTTTCCAGAGCATCGCGCTGTTCCGCTGGTTTGCGGACCATTGTCTGCAAATCTTCAGTAAAGCGTCCCAAAGCTGCGTTCACCTTCGGATCGAGTTTGGGGTTCACCAGGGCGTCGATTTTGGCACGGATGTCTGCCGTTGCTGCATCCCATTTGGCCTGCTGCTCATCGAACGCCTTCTTTTCTGCGGCGGTTGCGAGCGTTAAATCATCCCGCCATTTCACTGGCGTGAAGAACGCCCGCAGCCTGTAATAGTCTTTTTGGAGAATGGGATCAAACTTATGATTGTGACAATGAGCGCAACCCATGCTGAGTCCCATGAAAAGCTCGCCTGCTGTATCGGTCATGTCGGTGACAATGATGTCCCACTGTCCCCGCACATCGCGTTGATTCCATTCATAGACGGGGTTGCGCAGGAAGCAGGTGGCGATCAGGACATCGGGATCATTGGGCGCGATCTCGTCGCCAGCGATTTGCTCGCGGACGAACTGATCGTACGGTTTGTCATCATTGAGGCTTTTGATCACGTAGTCGCGATAGGGCCACACGGATGGACGGTAGGCGTCGGCGTTGTAGCCATCACTTTCCGCGTAGCGCGTCAGATCCAGCCAGTGCTGGCCCCAGCGCTCGCCATAACGAGGGCTGGCGAGGAGTGTGTCCACCAGCTTTTCATAGGCTCGGGGATCTTTGTCGTTCACGAAGGAATCGATCTGTTCCCGAGTCGGCGGCATCCCGTGGAGATCAAAATAGACGCGGCGGACGAGTTCGTGCCGATCTGCTTCGGCAGCGTGATCTAGCCCATTGTCGCCGAGTGTCTTGACGATGAATCGGTCAATGTCATTGCGAACCCAATCGCTCTTCACTGTGGGTGGCGTGATCTTGGCGACTGGCTGGAAGAACCAGTAGGCGCGCTGTTCTTCGGTGAAGCCACCTTCCGTAACGACGACTTTGTTGCCTGCTTCTTCAGGCCAAGGTGCGCCAATTTTGATCCACTTCTCCAGAATGGCGATTTCAGCGTCCGGTAGTTTTCCGCCGTTGTTCTTTGGCGGCATTTGGAAGTCCTCATCAGTGTAATGGATCGCCTGGATCATCGGCGATTTTTCGGGTTCGCCGGGAATCAACGCCGGTCCGGTATCGCCACCGCTTTTGAGGTAGCCGACATGGTCCACCCGGAGGCCACCTTTTTGTTTGGTCTTGCTATGGCAGTCGTAGCAGCGCTTTACCAGAATGGGGCGAACGTCGTTTTCAAAAAAGCGTGCAGCTGCGCGATCGGCGTCGTCGGCGCCGACCAGGGGTCCTTGAGTCAGAACCACAGTCAGGAGAGGCAAGAAGTGGGGCAGGGAGATTCGCATTTGTACAACATAAGGACTTCGCTGGCTGGTTTTGGACGCGAAAATTGCGGAACTTTGGCCGAATTCACACTTTGGCGCTTTTTGAAGGTGCAAGATCGGTCAGGTTTCGTCCAGAATGGTCGTTATCGTATCGCCCATGAAACATTTCTGGCTCATCTTTTTTTTCACGCCCTGCGCGGTGGCCGCACCCACTGCACTGCGCCCTTTTCTGGACCAGTATTGCATCGACTGCCACGATGCGGACGTGAAAAAGGGTGGCCTCGATCTGGCAACATTACCCTTCGATGGTGCCGACTTAGCTACTCACAAAAAGTGGGTTCGGGTATTTGATCGCGTAACTGCCGGGGAGATGCCTCCGCCGAAGAAAGATCGCCCAGAAGCGAATTCCATGCAGGGTTTTTTAGCGTCGCTCGGGGACGAACTAACGGCCCAACATCAGGCTGAAAAAGGAACGGTGCTGCGTCGGCTCAACCGCCACGAGTATCAGAACACGATGAGTGATCTATTGGGGGTCAAAGTGGATGTGATCGATTTGCTCCCCGAGGATGGGCGGGCCCATGGCTTTGACAACATTGGGGAGGCGCTTTCAATTTCAGGTCAGCAAATGATGCGCTACATGGAGGCTGCGGAGTTGACTCTGAATGCCGCACTGAACAATGAAACACGGCCAGAGAACAGGATTCAGAAGTTCACCTTGGAGAGTGACCGGAACAAGGAGAACATCGGTAAGCATTGGCTGAAGCGGGCTGACGGTGCCATCGTTGTATTCAATGACGGCGATAACAATTACTAGGTCGATGGATTCAAGCGATATCACGCCTACAAAAAGAACGGCATGGAGATCATTGATGTTGACGTTCAGATGGGGACATACGATGACGCATTCGACTACGCATTAGTCGTAGCAAACCGCAAGAACGGTGAGCATTACAGTCCGGAAGATAAACGCCACCAGCTCCAGCTAGCGTTGGAAGTTCCTCGCTATGAGAGCAAGAG
>CAZCAL010000460.1:0-3888 GCA_964496625.1 uncultured Verrucomicrobiaceae bacterium
AAAAAGCCAGCCAACCAAAACCAGCCGCCGTCTGCTGTAGCATCGCGCGCCGACTGTAAAAGGGTGGAAGGTCAGTCTTCATGATTCAACGTAAATAGATGAATTCACTGCTCATCAACATCGCCTGACAGAGAAGCTGCCAAGCTCGTGCCTCACGTTGCGACGCATCGCCCACGGACGAAGCCAAGGCCGCATCTGCCTCGATGAGGAAATTTTGGCATCGGGAGACCTCGGTCGACAGAGGCTCGCGACAGTAGGCGATGCGCCACCCCGCCCGCAGCCGCTCCGTCGTGTCGGGAGAGATCTTTGCCATCCGAGCCGCCAACCCTGCAGCAGCCTCAGCCGCCAGAGTGCTATTCATCAGCAGCAGTGCCTGCGGTGATACGACGGTGCTGTTTCGCAGCCCCGTTGAGGTCGCAGGATCGGGATAATCGAACTGCTGGAACAAGTCGTAGAGATTGTTGCGAATGATCGGCAAATAAAGGGCACGGCGCAGGCTGTCATACTTCGTCGCATCGCGTGAAGTATGATTGAAGACGAACTGGCGGTTGCGCAGCGGTACGGTTTTTCCACCCATCGCGAGATCAAGTTTGCCGCCAGCCTGTAGCAAAGCATCGCGGACTTCCTCAGCCTCGAGTCTGCGAACAGGAAAAAACGAGAGCAGCTTATTCTCAGGGTCGACCTCGGTCGGCTTCGGATCGCTGCGTTGCTGCCAAGTAGCAGAACTCAGGATCAAGCGATGAAGGTCCTTGAGACTCCACTCATTCTGCATCAGCCAGTGCGCAAGCCAATCCAACAACTCTGGATGCGAGGGCTTCTCCCCCAGCATCCCGAAGTTATCGACGCTGGCCACGATCCCCTTGCCAAAATGCCAAGCCCAGACGCGATTCACTAGCACCCTTGATGTCAGCGGGTGATCGGCACTGGTCAACCAACGTGCGAGTTCCAATCGCCCACTCGTCTGTGGAGAAAAGGTCGCACGAGTCTTCATGCTGATCTGCATGACTTGCGGCACCCCTCGGGCGACGGGTGCACCCGGCGCCATGTGGTTGCCCCGGATACAGACGGGTGTGTCCGCGAGAATCTTCGCCCCATCACGCACACCAATCACGGTAGGTAGATCAGGCAGATTCTTTTCCACGTCTTCCAACTCATCCTTCAACCGATGCACCCGCGCAGCGACTTCAGGCGGATAAATGAGATGAGGTTCAGGCGGAAGTGCGAGGAAACCGCGAGGATCGTTGAGCGCCGCTCGAGCCGCTTCAACGATGTTTTGATCCTTCCCTTCGGCCACGGGAGACTCCTCCTCCGGCGCGGGATCGTCACCTTTAGCGACGGCCTTTTTCTTCACTGGCGCTGGTGCGGGTGTAGCCTCCACTTGATCAAACAGCGCCTGATAGTGCGCCCGGATCTTCTCTGGGTGCCCAGACGCCATCGACTGCCTCCAAAAGGCAAAGGTGGGCGATTTCTCGTTCGCCGCCAGATACACACGAGTGTTCACCAGGATCTCCCCCTTTAATCCGAGGGGATTGGCGACCGCACGTGCCTCTGTCAATGTAGGCTGCCCAGAGAGTGACGCCGCCGCAGCGAGATAGTCCGCAGCATGCAATCGAGCATCATCCTTTAGCACCTTATCCGCAGCGCTCACGGCAGCTGACACTTCCTTTCTCTTTGCCTCCAGAGCCAATTCCGCAGCCTTCACGTTTGCAAAGTCGTCGAATGAACCCGTCGGCGTTTCAAACCAATAGGAAATCGCGCCCGTTCGCTCCATCGAAAAGGCAGCCGTGCTTTTGAAGATGGCGGCCAAAGCGTAGTAGTCCTCTTGTGGGATCGGATCAAACTTATGCGCATGACAGCGCGCACAACCAAACGTCATCCCCATGATGGCACGCCC
Organism: uncultured Verrucomicrobiaceae bacterium; assembly: GCA_964496625.1. Classification (GTDB taxonomy): domain Bacteria; phylum Verrucomicrobiota; class Verrucomicrobiia; order Verrucomicrobiales; family Verrucomicrobiaceae; genus JACKQF01. The sequence continues at coordinate 1,895 of CAZCAL010000460.1, forward strand.
GGTCGTATCGATCTGCTCATCCACGACATCCATCACCAGCTTCTCTTTGTCAGGCTCAGCCAGAACCTTCGCGCCCAAGTTCAGAAAAGCGGTGGCTATCGCATTTTCGTGGCGTTCTTCGAGGCTGCGGGCGGGCAAAAGATCGCCTGCCAACTGCTCCGTCAAAAAGCGATCAAACGGCTTATCCTTGTTGAAGGAGTTCACCACATAATCACGAAAGCGCCAAGCCGTCCCCAACGCGATGTTTTCATCCAAGCCGTTCGAATCAGCGTAACGCGCGACATCCAGCCAGTGCCGGCCCCACTTTTCACCATAATGAGGTGACCGCAGGAGGCGCTCCACCACCTTCGCAAATGCATCCGGCGCGTTGTCAGCGAGGAATGCGTCCACCTCCGCCACCGTCGGAGGCAAGCCAGTCAGGTCGTAGGTGGCACGTCGAATCAGCGTTGCCTTATCGGCACGCGGAGACAAAGCCAAACCCGCTTTTTGCAACTGCGCACCGATGAATGCATCAATGGGATTGCGTGAATCCAAGCCCGTGACTACGGGCGGCGACACGACTTTCACAGGCTGGAAGGCCCAGTGCTGGCTATCCTTGGCAATATCGATAACCCTCGGCGGCTTCACCGGGAAGGTCGTCGCAGCTTTAGAGCGCGGATCAGGGGCCCCCATGCGCACCCATTCCTCCAGCGCCTTCACCTCCGCAGCCGGGATCGCCTTTTTCGGCGGCATTTGGAGGTCATGATTCTTGTAGCGCACAGCATCGACGATCAGACTCTTCTCAGGATCACCCGCCACCAGACCAGGGCCAGTATCGCCGCCTTTCAGCAGTTCATCCCGACTGTCCAATGCCAGCCCGCCTTTAGTTTTACCGGCTTCGTGAGAATGACAGTCGTAGCAGCGCGAGATCAAAATAGGGCGCACCTGCTTCTCGAAAAAATCTACACCAGCAGCATCAGGGGTAGCCGCAAAGCTAGGCAACGCAGCCCCGCAAGCGACCGCAGCCAAGAATCGGCCAGCCACGACGAAACGCCTGGGGGAATGGAGCGCTGAGGACATCGGGAGGAATACGGACCTTGAAGGAAAGTCTTGCGCGTCCCGATCCCGAACTCCGTGATCACTTTCCGAGCCAATGCAGAATCCAATCTGGCGGGCGCGGATCCATTCCTGTTCCAAAATAGAAACCGCAGAGATGAAAAAAGAGAGGGGCAGCGAAGCAGAGAGAATCAATCCGGTCCATGAAGCCACCGTGGCCAGCAATGGAGGAGCCCCAATCTTTCGCACCCAGATCCCTTTTTACGGCGGATAAAACTAAGCCCCCGAAGAATCCCGCCAAACAAAGCAAGAGCGCCATGAGAGCGGCCTGCCAGGGCGAGAAGGGAGTCGCCCACCACAAGCAAGTGCTGATCAGAACGGTGGTGGCGATGCCTCCGACCGTGCCCTCCCAAGTTTTGTGAGGGCTGACGTGGGGTGCCACGGGATGTTTGCCGCAAGTTTTCCCCCAAACATACTGGAGGACATCACTGAGCTGCGCCGTCAGCACAAAGAAGAACAGCAGCTTCGGATTCTGACCCTCATAGTTTTTCAACGGCAAGGCCAGGATCATCGGCACATGACTCACGGCATACACACAGACCAGCAGCGCCCATTGGATCCTAGCTGTGCTGGCGAGAAAACCCTTGGTCTCTCCAGCCAACACACGCCGGAAGGGGATGAACGCAAAGGCATACACGGGGATGAAAATCGTGAAGAGTCCATACCAGCGCACTCCCACCAAAAGGTAATGCAAAGGCGTAATGACGAAGAATGCCCAAAATAAGACCTCATGATCTGCGCGCTCCGTTTTTGTCAGGGTGATAAACTCACGCATCGCCAAGAACGAGACCGCTGCGAACATCACCGTGGTAAACGCATGCCCCAACCAAATCCCCGCCGAAAAGACCGCAGCCATTACCCACCAAGAACGAATCCTGGCGTTTAGATTCTGGATGGTC
>CAZCAL010000461.1:0-1345 GCA_964496625.1 uncultured Verrucomicrobiaceae bacterium
TGCAGGTCGATGGAACCAAGAACTTCTGCACCAGCGACGACCTCTGGTTCCGCCCTGTCAATTTCGTCAACGCCCCCGACGGCTGCCTCCACGTCTGCGACATGTACCGCGAAGTGATTGAGCACCCCTGGAGCATCCCCGACGACATCCACGCCGCCCTCGATCTGCTGCGAGGCAGAGACAAAGGCCGCATCTGGCGTTTAGCGCCCAAGGGTGGTGCAGCCGCCCCGGCTGCCTCATCGCAGGCCAGAGGCCTGCACCACACTCCCAAGCTGAACCGTGCAAGCACCACCGACCTCGTCGCCCTCCTCGACCACCCGAACGCCTGGCATCGCGAAACCGCACAGCGCTTGCTGTTTGAGCGGCAGGACCAAGCCGCCGTGGAGCCGCTGCGTGAGCTGGTGAAGGGCGGGAAGACGGCACAAGGGACGATCACTGCGCTGTGGGCCCTCAATTCCGTTGCAACTTCAAATCCCAGACAAGCGGTAGAGTCGGCTATCTCGGCGCTGACCGCCCAGGACTCAAAAGTTCGTGCGAACGCCTGCCAGCTTCTTGCAGACAAGAACATCTCGTTGACTGATTCGGAAGTTAGTTTTGAGCATTTCAAGAACGAAACAGAGAACGCGGTGCAGCTCTGGCTTGCTCTCTGGCATGGGAATTTGAAGCAGGACTATGCTGGAAGGCTGTTGGCTCATCTTGCCTGGGAGAACAGAAGCCACAGAAACGACTCGTGGCTGCAAACAGCCATCTTGAGTTACCAGGATGAACCCGCAATCGACTCTGTGTTTCTTGGTTTTGCCTCGCTTTGGGCATTGAAGGAACCTGAAGCCGAGTTCCCGTATCTTGGGCAACTTGCCTATCGGATGGCTCTGTCGTCTGATTTGAGCAAGGACCCAATGCTTCCACAGTTCATCACCGGATCTGGCTTTCGGAAGGTCAATTCAAGACTGATTGTCCTGCAACTCCTTCGCGGGCTGAAACAGCAGAATAAGGAAGTCCCATCTTGGATGTTGAATTCAGCCCTGGCCGAGTTGCTATCCGAATGGCGGACTGAACTGCTTACTCAAATAGAAGACTCTAAGGCTGACATTCCATTGCGAAGCAAGAGCTTGTCCGATCTCTCACTGCTTGCCGACTTCCAATCCGTCTCACATAAAATCAGTGCATTCCTTGAAGCAAAGCACCCCGTCGAACTCCAACTCGCCGCCCTCGAAGCCCTCGGCAGCTACCGTGAGCCTGCCGACGCTGACATTCTCATCGACGCTTGGCCGAAGATGACACCAACGCTTCGCGACAAGGCCACCACGATCCACCTCTCGCGCACCTACAGCAACTCGAAGCTGCT
>CAZCAL010000461.1:1355-3864 GCA_964496625.1 uncultured Verrucomicrobiaceae bacterium
AGCTGCTGGATGCCATCGAGGCGAAGAGGATCACGCCTGCGCAGCTCAGCGTCGCGGCGAAGGCCACGCTGGGGCGGCAGAAGACGCCTGCGCTGGCGGAACGCATCGCCAAACTCATCGGCGATGGATCGTCGTCGAATCGGAAGGACGTCATCGCGAAGTATGCCTCCGTGATGACGATGACTGGCGACGCCGCCCGCGGCGCGAAAATCTATGAAGCAGCCTGCATGGTCTGCCACAAGTTCGCCGACAAGGGCAACGACATCGGCCCGCACCTCGGCACGATCAAGGCGTGGACTGCCGCGCAACTCGTCACCAACATCCTCGACCCGAATCGCGAGGTCTCGCCGAATTTCGCGCTCTACCTCGTCGAGACCAATGATGGTCGTACCCTTTCCGGTCTCATCGCCAGCGAGACCGCAGGTAACCTCACCCTCAAACGTGCCGATGGCGGCACGGACACTGTTTTGCGCAGCGAAATAAAGTCCCTGACCAGCCCCGGCATCTCCCTCATGCCCGAGGGACTTGAAGCGGCCATCTCGCCGCAGCAGATGGCCGATTTATTGAGCTTCCTCCGCGCAGATTGATCGTGCGTCTAACGATCCGAGATCGCCGCTCAAAATTTTCGACTTAGATTCGGTGCGAAATACGACCGCTTACGTGGCTCAAGCGAGCATTGCGCCGACTCGATAAGCGACCGCTCCCATCACCGCCGCACATGGCAGGGTGATGATCCATGATAGCAGCACCGGAACGACAGTGTGCCACTTCGCTTGGCCAGTGGTGATGCCGATTCCAAGCAGCGATCCGACTGAAACGTGGGTAGTGGAAACTGGCAGACCGTGATAGGTCGCCGTCGTGACCAGCAGTGCCGTCGCCAGATTCGCAGCAAATCCTTGGCCAGGATTCATCACCGTAATTTTATGGGCCATCGTCTCGGCAACCCGTCCAGCGCTGAGCAATCCGCCAGCTGCCATCGCGATCGCCACCAAAGCCAACCCCATGCTCCCCTTCAGCGTTGCCACCACAAGCAGCAGCGCAGCAATCTTTGGCGTATCATTCATTCCACGAGCAAAGCCTACCGCTCCCGCACTTAGGAAATGCAATGTATCCAAAGTCTTTGTTCGATGATCTGGAGCCAACTTGAGAAACCTCAGAACCAAATAAATCAGGGCACCAGCGACCAATGCCAGGACGGGGCTGAGCAGCAGGGGTTTTGCAAATCCGTCCCAGAGCTTGCCATAATTGACGCCCCCACCGTCCGCCATCGATCCGGCGCCAACTAGAGCCCCAGTGAGGCCGTGGGTGGTCGAGATCGGGAAGCCGAGTCGAGTCGCCAAAATCACCGTGCAACCAGCTCCTAAAGCCACTGCCAAAAGGAACACTGGCTCCGAGGTCAGCGTATCTGGCACCAAACCTTTGCCGGAGAATTTTTTGAGCAACTCCGCCCCCAGATAGACTGCCGTGAGTGCCCCCGCCATCGTCGTGATGGTAGCCCAGGTGATGGCCTTCTTATAAGTCGTTGTATGACTCCCAAACAGCGATGCCACTCCTTTGAAATTATCGTTGGCCCCGTTTGAATAGGCCAGGAAGGTCACCGCGATGGAGAGGATCAGAATCAGCATTATTGGACCTTATTTGCTAAATCACACAAATACGCAAGTGCAAATGTCTAGCGTCGTGGTCTTGCCAATGAAATCAGAACGTGACACTTTGAAGTCATGCCCCGTCAATCCCCGCCTGCTTTTGACTGTCTCGCTGCCATGCGAGCCCTTGGCGAACCATCTCGGATGCGGATTGTGCGGCAACTCCTCAGCGGCCCCCATGCCGTCAATGATCTGTGCGACGAACTACAGCTCACCGCCTACAATGCATCCCGGCACCTCACCGTGCTAAAAACAGCGGGCCTTGTTAGCGTCGAAAAACAGGCACAAAGGCGTATTTACCAGCTTGCTACGGACTTCCAGCAGAGACTCACGAAGAACAATCAGGTGCTGGACCTGGGATGCTGCCAGTTCGATTTCTCGAAAATACCAGAGTAGCGCATCCCGACGGAATCGCGTCGAATGGATAGCTGCAGCAGTGCCGTGAATGCTTCTGCCACCAACCTGATTGGCAGCAGGAGCAGACGTCGTTTACGGAGTGCTACTTCAAATTGCCCAGGCTATCGTCGCCTGGAGCGAGTCTGAGCGCCCACCTGATGCCGTTGAGAATGTGTTGTTGGTAGATCTTGGCGATCTCGGGGCTGTTTTTCCGTTGCTCTGGATTCCATGTAGGATCCCACATGTCTTCGCGATGGCCGAAGGAGGTATAAAACACGCGACCGTCGCCCCAAGGCTTGCACCAGGAGATCGGAAAGTAGCCAGGGGTACCTTCATTGGGATGGGCGTTCAGTCCCATGAGGGCGTGGACGCTGTCCTTGGTGAAGGTCTTGATGATGTAAATCTCATCAAAAGCCTTGAATCCTTCTGGGATCATCGACACCGCAGCATGCGATCTGTCGTGGACA
>CAZCAL010000462.1:0-3862 GCA_964496625.1 uncultured Verrucomicrobiaceae bacterium
GATTATCGAACCAGCGCAGTGGAAGTGTTTGCAGGCGCTCATAGAGATCACTGCGCAAATCACAAATGACCTTTTGTTCAAAGGAGTTGTTTAGATTGATCCGCAGCGAATTAAAAAGGTGCTGCGCAAAATAGGCGGCCGCAGCCAGAAGGATGAGGGGAGTCAATCGATCCCACTGCTTGTTTGGCACCACTTGATCGATCACCTCCCGGGTCACGGCCGGAAACACAATTAACATTAGGACGCCCAGCACAGCGCACGTCAACTGCGCTGCCGCCATGAACGGATAGCGCTTCAGATAGGAGAATACTCGGAGAATCGTCTTCAAAAGGGGAACTCTGAGGTAGCGTCCGACCCTCCCTCGGTCAACAGCTAACGACCAAGAAGGCCGTTCAACAAAAAGGGGATGCTGCCGCAAAAAATTGCAGCAGCATCCCCGTGCAGCAGTCTGAAATTAAGCGAGCGCCTGATCCAGGTCCGCCAGAATGTCGTCGATGTGCTCCAAGCCGACGCTGAGACGCACCAAATCCGGCGTAATGCCGCCCGCTGCCTGCTGGGCCTCGTTCAGCTGGCTGTGGGTTGTCGAAGCCGGATGGATAGCCAGGGACTTCGCGTCACCGACGTTTGCCAGGTGACTAAAGAGGCCGAGTTTGTTGATGAACTTCACGCCTGCTTCTTGGCCACCCTTGATTCCAAAAACCACCATGGAGCCGCCTTTGCCGCGCAGATACTTCTGGTTCGCCGCATATTGGGGATCTCCCTCCAGACCCGGATAACGCACCCAACTCACCGCGGGATGGCTCTGCAAATGCTTGGCGACGGCCAGCGAGTTCTCACAGTGGCGCTCCATGCGCAGCGGCAGGGTTTCGATGCCTTGAAGGAGGAACCAAGAATTATCCGGTGCGATGCAGGCCCCAAGATTCCGCAAAGGCACAGTGCGCATCCGCAAAATGTAGGCGAGCGGCAGTAGCGGAGCAGGAAGATCAATGCCCCAGCGGAGGCCGTGGTAGCTGTTATCAGGGGTCGTAAAGAGCGGATGGCGACCCGCGGCCCAGTCGAATTTACCGCTATCGACCACCAGCCCACCAATCCCAGCACCGTGGCCGCCAAACCATTTCGTCAGGGAGTGAACCACAATGTCAGCACCATGAGCCAGTGGCTGCGTAAGGTAGGGAGTGCTAAATGTGCTATCCACGATGAGCGGCACACCGTATTCGTGGGCGACCTTCGCGATCCCTTCCAGATCCGCGATTTCCAGCGCTGGATTGGACACAGACTCGCAGAATACTGCACGGGTTTTGTCATCGATCGCTGCGCGGAAATTTTCAGGATCGGTGGAATCGACAAATTTCACCGTGATTCCGAGCGCAGGCAGGAGATCATTGAACTGCGTGTAGGTACCGCCGTAAAGATTGCGAGCAGACACGATATTGTCTCCAGCCTGGGCAAGATTGATGATTGAATAGAACACCGCGCTGGTTCCGCTGGCAAGACCCAGACCAGCCATTTCGTGAGCGCCTTCCAACAGAGCCACGCGCTTTTCCAGCACGTCGGTGGTCGGGTTCATCAGGCGGGTGTAAATATTCCCCAGTTCCTTGAGGGCGAATAAGTTCGCAGCGTGTTCAGTGTTTTTAAATACGTAGCTGGCGGTGCGATAGACCGGAACAGCTCGTGAAAGTGTGGTTGGATCAGGGGATTGACCGCCGTGAAGGCAGAGTGTCTCGAGTTTCATGGTGGGTATGCGTTTGGTGGTTGCCAATGGGCTAAGGATGGTCAGCATAGGGGCAGCCGAAAATTGCGTCAATGTCTTCTGAAACTTCTTCCGCATCTAACCACCAGCCTCGCGGCATCTGCCAAAAGCTGCGCTGCCGACTTGGCCGCAGTGGGATAGCGTTGCTGGTTCTCATTTTAGTGGTGGGCGGGATCACTGGCAAATACGCGACCAAAGGCCCCCGCCCATGGGGTCCCGAAATTCAAAAACGACTGAAGGCTGACCAAGAACTGCGCCCACGTGAATGGGGCATCATCGGTGTGTGGTGGGGCTGTGCGGCCTCCGCTGGAATCTGCGGCACTCTCTTGCTGACCGCCCCACTGTGGGTGCCAGGCCGGCGGACGCGCCCTGTGCGCCCCGCACCACCACGGAACCAACCTGGGCCGATGTTTGTTTTGGGGATGCTGCTAGTGCTGGGCACCGCAGTTTTTTTTCGCGTCCCAGGGCTCAATCACAGCCTCTGGAACGACGAGGAATACGCGATGCGGCGCTATGCCCACGGGGAATTTGAAATGCAAAAAAACGGCCGACTGGAGTTTGAGCCGGTGAAATGGGAGGAGACTCTTTTCCAAAACGAGCACGTCAACAATCACCTGCTCAATTCAGCAATCACTCGGCTAGCCTTGCAAACTTGGCGCTTTTGTACAGGGGCTGCAGACCGCGAGTTCAATGAGGTCGCCTTGCGCACCCCTGCCGTTATCGCAAGCATCTTGACGATCATCTTCGTGGCGATGATTGGCCTCGAACTCGGCGGAACCTGGGTTGGCCTCGGTGCCGCTGCCCTGCTGGCACTCCACCCCTGGCACATTCGTTATTCATTTGAAGCAAAGGGGTATTCCTTCATGCTCTGCTTCATTTGCATCACACTGATGGCCTTGCTGCACGCGTTGCGTCGTGACAAGATCTTGGCCTGGCTAGTCTTTGCCGTGGCTCAGGCGGGATTTTTGCTCAGCTTTGCCGGTTCGCTTTATGTCGCCGTCGCACTGAATGCGATGATGTTGGTGGAACTACTGCTACGTCGTGAAGCCCGCCGCATCCCCACCTTGATCGGATTCAATCTTCTCTCGGCAATCCCCGTCTTGATTTGGATGTTGCCATCCATTCCACAGATCACCGCTTATCTTCAGAGCGCCGAAATCCTGCACACCCCGATTGGACTTAGTTGGCTCATCGACTTCGGCAGCCACATTCTCTCAGGCCTACTTTATAGCAATGGCGATCCGGCTGAACACATTGGAACGAGTTGGACAGCGCAACTGTCTGCATCTCCGCTTTGGCTGCCGGTTATGGGTATCGTGATCCCATTGCTGGCTGCCGTGGGTGTTCTGCTGGCCATCTTTCGCCGCAGTCCAGGGCGATTGGCAGTGGTCGCTATCGTTGGTGCAGGTGTGCTTTCGATCACTCAAAACATGCTCTCAGGGGAGTCATTGCTCGTCTGGTATTTGCTCTATCTACTAATCCCGTTTTGCCTCGCGATTCCCTTCGCCCTGAGCCGCATTTTTGCACGCGCCGAGACTTTAGGTTGGCTTGCCACGCTGACGATCGTGACTGTGTTTGGAATCGTAACGCAATCTGCCAGGGCGACCTTTGTTTGGCATGACCGCCAGGCCATCCGGGCCGTGGCCGAAGCCGCCCATGACCGTCATCCTGAGGCCATTACTGGTGTCTTCGGGGTGAGTGATCGTCAGACGCTCAGCTATGATCCGCGTGTCCGAATCATCAAGTCTCTCGCCGATTTGGACAGCATCATCGCCGAAGCTAGACGCGACCGCCGGGCATTCTACATCTACTACTGCGGCACCACAGAAAGTGGCAACCGTCTCCCTGACGTGATGAAATCTGTCCACGACGCTGCGACCTTCGAGCCAGTTGCCGACTTCCCTGGCACCGAGGCGATGTTCAGTTACCACCTTTTCCGGCTGCGGCCTCAGTCCCAAGCTGAATCGTCACCGCAGTAGCATTTTTGCCTTTGCTCGACGCGCCATCCTGCCACAATGCGCGGATGGTCCTCCGTCTGGCATCATTCCTCCTTGTCTCTGTCCTTGCAGCGCCATCCCACGCACGGGATGGCTGGACGACTTCGCGAATCCA
>CAZCAL010000463.1:0-3848 GCA_964496625.1 uncultured Verrucomicrobiaceae bacterium
CGGAACAAAATGGTGCCAATGGGCATACATCGGAGATGACATGGCTAACTTCGGCAAAGCATCCTGGACTGGCTGGCTTTAAAAACACGGTGTCTTTGGATCAACTGATCGCGGAGAAGATCGGCAGTCAGACGCGGTTTCCAAGCCTGATCTTGGGAACAGGTAGTGAGTCGCTTTCCTGGTCCAGCAGTGGCGTTCCGCTGCCTGCTGAGAGTTCACCATCGAATGCATTCAGGCAGATGTTTGTTGAAGGCAGTAAAGCAGAGGTTGAAGCTCAAGTGCGGGATTTAAAGCGCGGGAGAAGCATCTTGGACACCGTCCTCATTCAGGCGAAGAAGTTGCGCAGCGAACTGGGGCATCGCGATCAGGAGAAATTGGACGAGTACTTCAGTGCAGTGCGTGATTTGGAGGGACGCCTTGTTCAGAATGAGGAATGGGTGCACCGACCAAAACCCAAGGTGGAGGCAAAGCCACCGACCGATATTCAGCGCCGGACAGATGCGATCGGTAAGATGAACCTGATGCAGGACTTGGTGGTCCTGGCGCTCCAGACGGACTCATCACGCACGGTTACCTTACGCCTCAACGGGATGAATGCGGTTCCAGAGATCGAAGGGGTGACACAGGATTGGCACAACCTATCCCATCATGGTCAGGATCCTGCAAAGATTGAGGAACTCAGGGTGATCGAGGTTGCCGAGTTCCGCGCACTCAGTGGTTTCATTTCTCGTCTGAAAGGGATCGAAGAAAGTGGTCGATCGCTTTTGGATACAACCGCTGTGCTATTTGGATCCAATCTGGGGAATGCCAGTGCTCACAACACGGCCAATCTGCCAATCCTCCTCGCCGGAGGTGGCTACAAACATGGTCGCCACATTGCCATCGATCCGCAGAAACATGTGTTCTCGAATCTGTTCGTTGGTCTGGCTCAACGAATGGGTGTCGAGTCGGACCGATTTGGATTCAGCACGGGTGTAATTGATCTGGATCAGGCTTGAGGCAGCGCATCCACGATGGCGAGGTTTTCCGCATCGGACGGTCCTGCGTACAGCGAGGCGAAGAGTGCTTGGATTCGTGTGCGCTGAAGTTTGCCAAAGTGCAGACATAGCTGGAGTGTGCGATCAACTTCCTTGGCTGGATTTCCTGCATCAATGATGAGTTGACCAGCGTGGCCGATCGCACAAGACCAGGCGAAAAGTTCAGCGCCAATATCGACCAATTTGCCGAGCAGAACCTGCCGCTTTTCCAAGGCCGGTCCATGGCGGAGCATCGCATAGAATAGGCTGCGTGCGAGCTTTCTGCTGTAGCGGTGAATAGCGCGAAGATCGGTCTGGAAAACCGGGTGAACGTGGCTGTCTGCGTCTCCGGCGCCGATGGGTAGCCATTTGGCTGGATACCAGTGTGAGTAGAACACTCCAGCGCGAATGGCTGCCTTTGCCCGTTGCATCCACGGCAGCATTGAATTCACCGCCTCCGCTCCGATTTTTAAATGTGGGTCAAGGGCTTCACGCGCGATAAAGAGGCGCATGATCTCACTGGATCCTTCAAAGATGGTGTTGATGCGTGCATCGCGGAAGAATCGCTCCACTGGCTCTGCGGGCTCGCCACGGGCTTTGAGGGAGGCTGCCGTTTCGTAGCCCCGACCGCCACGAATCTGCATGGTGTCATCGACGATCCGCCAAGAGCGCTCCGTGCCCCAGAGTTTCCCCAGCGCTGCTTCCAATCGCACATCAGCGTTCTTGTCCACGTCAACGAGCCCAGAAACGTACTGCACCACTCCATCAAGAGCAAAGGTGTCGGCAGTCATGTCAGCCAGCTTGCGGGTGATGGCGCTATGACGGGCGATGGGACGACCCCATTGTTCGCGGTTGTGCGACCAACGGGTGCTGATTTCAAGGCATCGATGAGCAAGTCCAGCACACGCAGCAGGGAGCGTGATACGTCCAGTATTCAGTGTCGTGAGAGCGACCTTTAATCCGCGGCCTTCGCCGCCGAGCACATTCTCAGCGGGAACGCGCACATTTTCGAAGTGGATGACGCCGTTGTAGAGCGCCTTCAGTCCAAGGAAATGGCAGCGGCGCATGACCTCGACGCCAGGCCAATTTGTCTCGACGATGAATGCCGTTGTTGCATGAGGCTTCTCTGCGGTCGGAGTATGTGCCATCACCACGATAATGCCTGCGCGGGTGCCATTGGTACACCAGAGTTTTTCCCCATTGAGAATGTAGTGGGTGCCATCGGCGGAACGGGTGGCATTCGTTTTCATTCGCGCAGGGTCGGAGCCCACGTCGGATTCTGTGAGCGCAAATGCGGATATCTCGCCTCGTGCGCAGCGGGGAAGGTAGCGCATCTTTTGGTCTTCAGTGCCAAACAAGATCAGTGGTTGAGGGGCACCGATGGACTGGTGTGCAGATACGAGCGCAGTGAGACTTCCACACGTGGCCCCTAGCTTTGCGGCAGCTCTGGAGTAGTTCGTTTGGGACAACCCAAGGCCGCCATACTTTACGGGTATCTTGATCCCAAAAGCACCGATCAAGGCGAGTGCCGACAGAAGATCATCCGGGATTTCTCCAGTGGCGTCAATCTCATCTGGATCGGCGAGATTGGTGAGGACTTGATCGAGACGATGAAGAAAGGCATCGCCTTGGTCTTTGTCATGATCGTTTTGTTTTGGGAACGGCAGTAGCCGATCGAATCGTGGCGAACCAAAGAACAGTGATGCGGCGAAACCGCTGTGCTGCCGATCATCGCGCGCGGCTTCGGCCATCTCCAGTGCTGCGCGGGCACCGGCGGTCATGCGAGAAGTGTCGATGAGGTTCGTATTCATGGGAGTTAAGGGGCAGGGGTGTATGGATTTGGAATAGGCACTGTGTGGGCAAGTCTGTGGAGTTCACTGCGTGCATAGTCGCGTCCGATACTGTCGAGATGCTGCAGTGGGCCACCGCGGAAGGGCGCATAACCAGTGCCCAGCACCATGGCCAAATCGATGTCTGAGGCATTCGCTGCGACGCCTTCGTGGAGGCAGAGTGCGGCTTCATTGCTGAGCACCAACGACAGGCGCAGCTGGATTGATTCTGCATCGAGCGGATTGGTTTCGGAGCTCAAGGCATCGGGTGTGGCGTCAGCTTTGGTGTATCGATAGAATCCATGACCGCTTTTTTTGCCGAGCTTCCCGGCATCAAGAAGAAGATCCAATGTCTTGAGTTCAGGCAGTCGATTTGCAAAGGCCTCGCGAAGGGTGTGATAGACATGCTGCGCAACATCTAGCCCGATCTCATCCAAAAGGCGCAGAGGTCCCATCGGCATGCCGAAATCCAGCATTGCCTTGTCAATGCGATCAGTGGGTACACCCTCTTCGACGAGTCGCACTGCCTCCAACAGATAAGGCATGAGGATGCGGTTCACCACGAAGCCGGGCCGATCTTCGACGACGACGGGAACCTTGCCGAGCTTCTGAACAAAAGCGACTGCGGTGGCTAGGACATCCGCGCTGGTTTGTGGCAGGCGAATGATCTCCACAAGTGGCATTCGATGCACTGGGTTAAAGAAATGGAGGCCGATGACTCGTTCAGGATGTGGGACTGTGGTAGCCAGTTCCGATACCGAGAGTGCTGAGGTGTTCGTCGCTAAAATGGTGTCGGCAGCGCTGCGACTGGCCAGATCAGCGAAGATCTTCTTTTTCAGTGCAAGGCTCTCCGTCGCGGCCTCAATAACGATCTGCTTGTGAGTCAAGGGAACGACCGCGTGGGCTGTGCTGACGCGGTCGAGGGCATCACGCGCGGCTTTGCGGTCGAGGAGGTGTTTCTTCCGCGCCTCTTCCGTGAGGTCGCGGATTCGTTCCATGCCTC
>CAZCAL010000464.1:0-3317 GCA_964496625.1 uncultured Verrucomicrobiaceae bacterium
GTGGGTGTAGAAGAGGCTATGGTAGTCCACGTAGAGAGCCAATGGCAGGCCGTGGCCGAGGAAGGCGCGGCTCAAGACATCACGGTAGCTTTGGATGAGCTCGCGCTCGTACAGGCGTGCGCCTGTGACCAGGTGTGAGCAGTCGTCGATGATGTCGATGAGGTGCTACTTGGCGTCGTTGCTGGACACGAAGGCGTGCGGGGTGTTGTCCATTTGCCAGATCTCGCCGACCTGCTGTCGCTGCCACCGACGCACGCTGGCGCGTGTGGCTTTGGTCTTCGCGGGTGCGGCGCAATCGTTGGCTGTTCTTCCCAATGTTAACCTTGGTCCGGTCGGTCGTTGGAATTGCCAGCGACGGTTCCCCTAGCAAGTCAGTTTGGACCTCTGCAGTCCCGACATTTTTGGGAACCCCGTGCGGTCCAATTTACTCGTTTTTGGTGCAACTCAGTCCACAAATTTCTCGGTCTCCTCTGCTCGGGAGTTCTTATCTCATGCTGCTCATTTGCGCGCCACCTCTTCTCACCTTGATGAGATCGATCGGGGGCCTTGGACGGTAGCGGTCAAGTTTGGACCTTGCCCGTTGCCGACCAATTGAATGGAATTGCCCTGATCAGCATTTACGAGGTCTCGAAAGCTATTAAAGACAGATGGCAAAAATAGCGGTGTTGCCCTACCGGAGACGAAGAAAATGTTCCGCCTAGCGTTAACACTCGTCCTTTACGGCTTACAAAGCGCTCAAAAACGATCCCTCGATGCGTTTGCCGCTCATCGGAGATGAGGCTAGGGAATCAATCGTTAGCGAAATGGTATGGTTGGGAGCTTGCGTGCCCAAAGATGCTGTTGAGCTCGGATCAAGAATTAGGCCGGCCTACTGATTGGACCACCCTCACATCTGCCCGATCTGGCTGACGGTGAGGCCGCCGTCCACAGTGATGATTTCTCCTGTGATGTAGCGCGCCGCTGGGCTGCTGAGGAAGACCGCAGTGCCAGCGCAGTCGGCGGGTTCGCCAACTCGGCCGAGAAGGATTTTCTTTTCGTAGTGGACCAGTAGATCATGGGCGCGTGGCTCCATCCAGGTGCTGGTGAGAGGGGTGCGGATGAGACCGGGGGCGATGCCATTGACACGGATGCCGATGGGGGCCAGCGACACCGCTAGGGAGCGGATCAGCATCACCAGCGCACCCTTGCTGCTGTCGTAGGCGCACGATTCAGCCTCTGCCTGGAAGCCATTGGTGGAGGTCGTGATCACGATGCTGCCGGGCCGCTGCGCATCGGCCAGACGCTGGGCAAAAGCTTGCACCATGAAGAAGGTCGCGGTGACATTGAGAGCAAAGGTTTTGTCCCACCGCTCACGCGTCATTTCCAGCGGTGGCAGGTCAAAAAACGACCCCGCATTGCAGACTAGCAGATTCATTTCAGGCTGTGCGGCGAACGCGGCGGCAACGAGTTCCTCGGGGGCTGACTCTTGGAGCAGATCCGCGCTAATGTAGCTGGCGTCTGCGGGGATCTCATCCGGCCTTGTTTCCTGCAATCCATGGAAGACGACGGCTGCACCGGCATCACGCATCGCGTTCGCCATGGCCAGACCGAGTCCTTGTGATGAGCCGCTGACTAGGGCGGCGTGTCCTTCAAGAGAGAATGTGTGCATCTTGTTTGAGTTGTAAAAAGTCGGCGATGTTTTGGTGCGCGATGCGGTCAACCACCTCCACAGGGCTGGCGCGCAGGGCAGCCACCTCCTTCTCGTAGGTGCTGATCAGGCGCACTACTTGGCCATTGATCTCAGCGGCGTAACTGTAAAAAGGGGAGTCGCTGCCCCACATGAATTTGCGTGGATAAGCAGCCGCCATATCGGCGATGACGCGTGCGGGATCAGTGTAGTCGCTGTCAAAGCGGCGTTCGCGTGGGGCGATGTAGGGGAGGTCTTTCACCGCGCCTTCGCAGTGAATGCAGTGCGCCGAACAATCGAACCAAGTGTTCGGCAGGGCCTGGACGCGGTCGAGGCACTCTTTGTCATAGCGGCATGAGTGGGCGAGGCAAAAGCGCAGGTGCGGATTTTCTTCTGCGATGTCTAAAATATCCGATGCCTGCGCCCAGAGATCACTCTTCGCCACGCTCGAGTGAATGAGAAAGGGCAGGTCCCACTCCTCCGCCAGTTCCAGGAAGACCTTCCCGCGATCCCGCAGATGCTTGATGTCTGATTGGAGGATGGTGGTCTGCATCTTGATGCCGTTGAAGCGGTACTTTTCGCGCAGTTTCCGCAATTCCACGGCCTGCGCTGCGGTCTTCCACATCGGAACGACGATCACAAAGGGCAGAACCTTGGGTGCTAGTTAAGGGAATAGATCGAAGATCTCGCTCATCAGGCGACGATTTTCGAGTGCGTAAGGGATGCTGGCAAGCTGGGTGCCGCCCTCACGGATGACGTTTTCAAAAAAACCGCTTACATCCAGCGCCAGATGACTGACAAAAGGAAACACGATCCAGCGATCCACGCCCAGGGCCCCGCCCTCATCCGTCATGGCTACCAGTTGCTGCGCATAAGGGAAATCGCCGTGCAAATAGAAAAGCAGGTCGGCACCGACGTGGTTGTGACAGTCAATGATCATGAGAAGGAGGAGGGAAGGAGGATACGCTGCACGCGCCATGCGAGACTACGGCTGATAGAGCCTTGATCAATCCGCAGATGATTCGGAGAATATACACCTCACGTCATCAGGTTTTATTGTTTTTCTCCCTCGGAGGGATGGGGTTTTGGAGTGCTTGAGTGCTGCATTTCCAATCCTCCGTCACGCCACTATTCCATCGGGGTAGATTCACAGTTCGTGGTGACGCGAGGTATCTCTGCCCGGATCGAGATGGGTGTGAGGAAAAATGCAAATGGGACTTGATGAGACCAACAATTGAGACTAAGTTGGTCGTATGCAAGTCAAGACCGGTGATCTGAAGACGCATCTCTCCCACTACCTGCGCCATGTGCAGGAGACCGGGGAAGAGATTGAAGTGTGCGTTCGGGAACAGCCAGTCGCTTACCTCACCCGCACCAAGGAGGATCCTATGAATGCATCACGCCAGATCGAACATCGCCAACTCGCCACCTCTTTTAAGACCGTCGGCCTGACGCTGGTGGCACCCGCCGTTGAGGGGCTGTCACCCCGCCGCCTTCGCCCGCAGCCACAGATCGCAAAAGACGGGGACATTGCTAGGGACTCCGTCTCGGAGATCCGCAGCCAACGGGACTGGTAAGACCAATGCATCTCTTCCTCGACACCAGCGCCGTTGTGCCGCTCTTTCTCCAAGAGAAACACACCGCTGCGGCG
>CAZCAL010000464.1:3327-3832 GCA_964496625.1 uncultured Verrucomicrobiaceae bacterium
CGCTCCAGCCAGCTCTACGCTTGGCGTTGGATGCAAGTGGAGGCAGAGGCAGCCCTCGCCCGCCGCCGTGCTCCGGCCGCTGCATGGGCTGAATGGCGGCAGTTTTCAGCCTCGGTCTCCTGGCTGGAAATGAGCGAGTCGCTGCTGCCGCAGCTCTGCGCCTTCAATCGTGCGCTCCGCCTCCGCGCCGCCGACGCCGGGCACTTGTTCGTGTTTGACCGCGCCGTCACGGTCGTGCCTGAGCTACAACTTGTAAGCTTCGACAACGAAATGATCGAAGCCGCAGACACGCTGGGTCTGCGCTGCTTTACCTCAACGACTTGACGAGCCCTCATGGAAAGCGATGGCCGCTTGCCATCGTATTCGCCAAGAAACTGGCATACCGGAGCACCGGGATTTGCAGCCTTGCCGGGTTTTGGACCTGGCTCAGGTGGAGCCCTTCAATCGCGGCCTAGTGCTGGTAGGGGCCGCACCGATGCCCACTACAGGCACCGTGGCGATTGAT
>CAZCAL010000465.1:0-3784 GCA_964496625.1 uncultured Verrucomicrobiaceae bacterium
ATCGTTGACGAAACCATTCGACTCGGTGGCACCGTCACTGGAGAGCACGGCGTCGGAGTGGCCAAGAAGGCCTTTGTGAAGAAGCAGCTCGGCGAAGGCAGCTACGAATTGATGCGAACGATCAAGCGCAGCCTCGATCCGGAGGGATTGTTCAATCCTGGGAAGATGTTTGACCTCGCCTGATGGCAGCGCTCCCCACCCGGACTTCGGGCAACACCGTCCATCCGGTGTTCCAGTTCAGGTATTGCAGGCCAAGGAACTGCTTCTTGTAGTCGTAGTGGCTGGGTTCCCGGGTCGCGTATCCAGGGTAATAGAAGAGGCGGTGGTTGGCCTGTGTCCATTCGATCTCTTTCAGCATGGTGAAGATGCCGAGGCTGCGGTCAGATTCATCAGGTTCAAAGACGCCATAGACGCTTGAGGTGGCGCGCGCGCCAATGTCCAAGAAACTGACTGCGATCAAACGTTCGCCCTTCCAGACTCGGAGGCAGAGGCATTCGCAGGGTACGGAATCAGGTCGCTCAGAAAAAAACACGCTGAGCGCATCGGGGACATTCTCTTTGAATCGACCTTTGTGGCGCTCAAACATCGCCATGACTTCCGGTGCGAGGTCTGCCGGCACCCACTCGCAGTGGAGGTCAGCGTTCTTGCGCAGCACCCGGCGCTGGCTTTTTGTCAGGGCGAAATCGTGAATGCTCACCCGGAGGGGTTGGATGACCATCCATTCGCCATGGGAGGTGGGCATGGCAGAGTAGCGAAAGAATTCCATCCCAAAGTGCCGCCAACCCAGCGCCCAAAATTCGTCCATTTGCTCCGCAGAAACCTCTGGGGCATGAAAAAACTCATTGATGAAGGGCACATCGATCATCGTCTCGTCTAACATCCTTCTCCTCTCCCGATTGCGCCACCAAATCTTGTAACAAGTCCAAAGAGTGTGACGTTCCCAATTCTGCACGCCGGGTCCCGGCGGTACATCGCAGTTCAACCATTCAATCAAAAGAACCTCTCCATGGCACATTTTCCCTATTCACGCCGTCGCTTTCTCGGCACCGGCGCCAGTCTGGCGGCTAGCGCATTCACTGGCCCCAATCTTTTGCTGCGCGGCCAAAATGCTGCTGGCAAACGCCTGAACCTCGTCCAAATCGGAGCGAACGGTAAAGGGCAGTCTGATACCCAAGCAGTGACGTTGAACCACAACATCATCGCAATGGTGGACGTGGATACAAAGCGCCTGGAAGAAGCCGCGAAAAAGCGCGAAAAACACCACGCTGAATCCAATGCCCCTGCGCCGAACGTGCCGAAGTTGTATCAGGACTTCCGCAAGATGTTCGACGAAATGTCCAACGAGATCGATGGTGTCATCGTCTCCACCCCAGACCATACGCATTATCTCGCTGCCATGTGGGCGCTGAAGCACAAAAAGCACATCTGCGTGCAGAAACCGCTTTGCAACTACATCGGCGAAGTCCGTGACCTGCACAAGACCGCGACGGAGGCGGGCGTCGTCACCAACATGGGTAACCAAGGGCGCACCTATGAAGGTCAGCGCATGGCCAAGGAGTGGATCGAGCAGGGGGTCATCGGCACGCTGAAAGAGATCCGCCTTTGGACCAATCGTCCGATCTGGCCACAGGGGCCGATCAAAAAGAAGATCGTCGAATGCCCGTCGAATCTTGATTGGGACCTCTGGCTCTCCTCCGAGCCACAGGAACCCTATTTCGAGTTTGATCTCCCTGAAGGTAAGAAGAGCAAGCGCAGCAATGGCCTGCACCCCTTTGCATGGCGTGGATGGTGGCAGTTTGGATCTGGCGCGCTGGGTGACATGGGTTGCCACATCATGGATGCTACCTTCAGCATCCTCGGCCAATTGATCCCTGAAAAGATCGACGTCACCAGCGGTCCGATCAACGACAAGAACGCGCCAGAGTGGTCCCACCTCGTCTATCACATGCCTGCGGGTCAGCATCAGGCAATGACAGTCAGTTGGCACGATGGATCAAAGGACGGGGCACCCAATAAACCTGAACGCCCACCGTTCATGGACAGCGAACTGGCGATCAAGGCCTTTGAAAAAGCAACCTCCGGCATGGCCTTCATCGGCACTGAAGGCACCATCTTTGAAGGCGAAGCCTACTGCCAGAGCCCGGTCATCTGGCCAGAAGATCGCTACACCCAAACCCGCCTTGATATGAAGGCTGGTAAGATCAAACAGACAGAGCCGCGCCTTCCGAAAGAGCTACAAGGCAACCCACAGCTCCACTGGGCCACCTGCATCACCGATGGCGGCAAGCCAATGTCGAACTTCGACTACTCCTGCCCGCTCACGGAATTTGTGCTTCTGGGTAACCTTGCCATCCGCTCTCAGGAGTCCATCTCCTGGGACAAGGCCAATATGAAGGTCACCAACGTTCCCGCCGCCAATCAGTACACGACTCGTCCATCGTATCGCTCTGGCTGGAAGCCAGCGTAAGCCCGGCGCAGACGGTTCATCCGTTCATCCGAAATCCCGCATCGGTCTGCCGGTGCGGGATTTTTTTCGATTCGGCGGCTTGCTGAGTTTGGGTGGGGAACGCACGTCTTCTGTGCGTCCCACGAAAGGCCATTCCACCCCAAACGTTATCACTGGATGATGTGGAACCTTCGACGGCTCGGATATGTAAGTTGGCTGTGGCTGACGATGGTAGCAGCGAGTGTGGTAGCCGCAGAGTCGCAGCCGAATGTGTTAATCATCCTGGCCGACGACCTGGGGTTTTCTGACCTGGGCTGTTATGGCAGCGAAATTGCGACACCCAATTTGGATGCACTCGCGAAGGATGGATTGCGCTTTTCCCAGTTTTACAATACCGCCCGGTGCTGGCCATCGCGCGGCGCGTTGATGACAGGCTACTACGCGCAGACAATCCGGCGTGACACGGTGCCCGGCGTGCCCAGTGGCGGACGCGGGGTGCGCCCCGCGTGGGCGGAGCTCATGCCTGCGCGTCTCCACGACCTAGGCTATCGCTGCTATCACACCGGCAAGTGGCACATTGACGGCAAGGCGCTGGAGAACGGCTTCGATCACTCCTACATGATCCAGGATCAGGGGCGGTTCTTTGGCCCCAAGGTTCACTTTGAGGACGATGTCCCCCAGCCAGCGGTCCAACCGGACACAGGCTTTTATGCGACCCGTGTCATCGCAGATCATGCCGTGCAGTTTTTGAAGGACCATGCAGCCCAGCATGCAGACCAGCCCTTCTTCCACTACCTTGCTTTCACCTGTCCGCACTTCCCTCTGCATGCGCTGCCGGAGGACATCGCGAAGTATCAGCAGGTATATCAAAAGGGTTGGGACGTGATCCGGGAGGCCCGCTGGCAAAAGATGAAGAAGGAAGGATTGCCGACCTCAGAGCTGCCGCCGCTTGAGCAAGAGGTTGGTCCACCGTATGCCTTTCCTGACGCCATAGCCGCACTCGGAGCAGGGGAGGTGAATCGCCCATTGCCTTGGGCAAATTTGAATCCGGTGCAGCAGGCTTTTCAGGCGCAGAAGATGGCCATTCACGCAGCGATGGTAGATCGGATGGATCAAGAGATTGGTCGCGTGCTGGCGCAGATTCGCGAGATGGGCGCGATGGAGAACACGCTCATCCTTTTCATGTCAGACAACGGCGTTAGCGCGGAGATGATGATCCGCGATGATGGGCATGATCCCGATGCAGCACCAGGATCAGCGAAGAGTTATCTTTGCATCGGGCCCGGATGGTCCAGCGCCTGCAATACACCGCTACGCCGTCACAAAACCTGGGTGCAT
>CAZCAL010000466.1:0-3777 GCA_964496625.1 uncultured Verrucomicrobiaceae bacterium
CCGAAACAGGAACCGGCACGGAGATGCTTTCTGAAATTGCGGATGATTACGAAGACGAGTTGGACAACTTAGCGAATCAGATGGACAAGCTGATTGAGCCACTGACGATGCTCATTCTCGGTGTCATGGTGGGTTTCCTGATCTACGCGATCTATGGCCCGATGTTCAGCTTGGGTGATGTGATCTTGCCGAAGAAGGGTAAGCACTAACTCTCAATCGAAGATTACTGCCGACCTGTCACGTTCTTCAGGGCTGCCATGCCCTGGAGGACGCGCAGTTTGCCGCCGCGAGCCCTCTGGGCGATCTCCTCAAAGTGGCTCTCCATGGGGATGATCTTTTCGTCTTTCCCGACGAAGAGAACAAAATTGATCTGGGGTTTTGGTTTGTCTTTGGAGCTGTAGATGGCTCGCATCGCATTGATGACCTGCTTCTCTCGCTCTTCGGCTTCAATATTGGGGCTGGGTTTATGACGGACGCGCAGGCCCATCTCCCCAATGATTTCGTGAATGCTGCGGATCACGCGCTGTGGGACACCTTTGGCTCTCCGGTTCTCGTTTTCCTTCTTCAGCCACGCATTGGCCTCCGCCACTGCGGCTACCCAGGCTGCCTCATCTTTGTCTGTCCAGCGCACGTCCTTCAGGTACTTTTCATACTCTTCGCGGGTCTCAAATTTTCCCATGTGGCGCCAACCGCTGGTGATGATGAAGACCGTATCGACATCGCTCTCTAGCGCATACTGAATGGCCAGCATGTAGCCCTGGAGCATCTTGTTGCGGATGGGTTCAATTTCGGTTTTGGGTTGGACCTTGGGGTAGTTGATGGCAGCGAGGCCAATCTTCTCAAACTCCCGGTTCACGGGGTAGAACCAATCCCGCACTTGGCTGATGTTGGCCGTCGTTGCGGGCACGAGTTTGTCTTTGAAAGCGGACAGAGCGAAGTGATCAAAAAGCAGAACGTTGAAGGAGGTGTTCACACCAAACTTGGCGATCATGTTGGCGATTTCGTCCTTCACAATTTCATAAGCGGGGATGCCGCCCTTCGGGTCAGTTAGCATGTAGCGTTCGGCTTCGATAAGGAAGGCGATGCGTCGTCCCTTGGATTTGATTCCAAAAAAATTCACCTGCACGGTGCCTTTGGGCTGGAAGGCAGCTGAAAAGCTGTTCCCCAAATCGGTAGTGGCTACCTCTGCGACGGGTTCCGCTGGTGCTTTGAAGTCAAACTCTGGCAGGGAGACGGACGAGACTCCCACTGCGGTCATGGCGGAGGTTGTCGGACGTGCGATGGCTGCGGTGGATGTGGTCGGCTGAGGAACGATGATCTTTTTGGTCTCAGGCTTTTCCTGCACCTGCTCTGCGGTCGTCATCGCGGTGATCTCTGCGGAAGGCGTCGTGGGCACACTTACGGCGATGATGCCAAGCAAGGCGATGAGCCCGACGTGAATAAGTATCGCGGTGCTGGCGGCAGTGAGTTTGGCTCCCAACATGCGGCGTTGTTTGGGCCGGGCATCCAACAATTCGTCGCTGACCGGTCCATGCGTGATGGGCGTGGCCACTGCATCAGGTGGGGGGATGGCGGCCCAAGAGGTGGGTTCGTCATCGTCCACGAGTGCGACGGCAACAGGCTCTTCATCTTCATCGGCGACTGCCTGCAACGATTGCAGCACGACGGGCGCAGTGCCGCGTCTTGGTGTAGTGCCAGCATTGGCGGTGATCCAATCATGAAGCGGTTGATTCGCCTCCTCCAAGGTGGGATCGAGTGTCACAGCGGTGAGATAGTACTTCTCCGCCTCGGCTGGATTGCCCTTCTTTTTCCAGGCATTTGCTGCCAGCAAGGAAGCTGCGGCATTCATCTCGTCCGCCCGCATTACCTCCGTAGCGTATTCAAGGGCGCGGTCTGTGGCCAGATTGAGTAGGTGGTCTCCGGCTCGCAGAAGGTGGTCAGTTTGCTGCGGTGGCGTGGGCGCGGTGGTAAGCACAATCGTCGCGTGGGCGCCCTCGCCCGCGTCTCGATGGGCGTCCGCCAACTTGAGCCTCAGTTCCCAATCATTGGGCTGGGACCGCAATTGCTCCTTGAGATCTTCGATGGATTCGTTCATGGGAGTGAAATGGGTGCTATCGTCATTCAATCTCTTTGCCGCCCTTGCTGCAAGATTAAAAAAACACGCCCATTCGTCCTCCGATGACCAACAGGCCACTATTTGATACGCTCCGATTCTGGAGCGACGACGCGCCTCATTCGCCCGCCTGGAACATGGCGGAGGATCAGGCTTGGCTGGAGGCTACCCCTCAGCCGATATTGCGGGTGTATCGATGGGAGCAGCCCGCCGTCAGTATCGGCTATGCGCAGCGTCTGGACAAATTGGCAGATGCACTGCCTGCATTGCCTCTCGTTCGGCGTTGGACAGGCGGTGGCGTCGTATTTCATGGGCAAGATGCTACGTACTCGCTGATCGTCCCTGCTCGGGTGGAGTGGGCATCTCTGAATCCAGCGACCACTTATCAGCAGATTCATGCAAGTTTGGCTGAGGCATTGGTTACTGCCGGGAATATCGGGTGCCGCTTGGCAGGGCCGGACGACCTGATTGACTTGCCGTTCTGTTTTCAGGCGCCCGCTTTGCATGATGTCGTGCGTGGCAAAACGAAGCTCGCAGGGGCCGGGCAGCGACGCGGGAAGCTGGGTCTTTTGCATCAAGGCAGCGTCCAACAGGCTGTCATCAGCCCAGATTTTTGGTTGAAGTGGGCACGCGGCTTGTCGGGACAGGTGGAGGTGATCGACTCCCTGCCTGCCAATGTCTCTGCCCGTGCCGAGGAATTGGTCCGGTTGCGCTATAGTGTCCCCCAATGGCTGACTGACCGAGAAGACCTTTTGCCATGATTACTCGAGTTTTTGTTTATGGGACGCTCAAGCGTGGGGGCTGCAACCACCACTGGATCAGCGCGCAGCGTTTTGTGGGCGAGGCTGAGACAGAGGCGGTCTATCGGATGTATGATGCAGGAGGATTCCCGGCATTGGTGGCCGACGAAAAGAGGGGGGTGTCCATTCAGGGTGAGCTGTGGGATGTCGATGAAAATGGTCTGGCGAAGTTGGATGTGCTAGAGGGTGTGGCGGTGGGGGAGTACGAGCGGGTGCCTTGTCGGCTGTCGCCCGCCATTTCAGAGACGCCTGTGCAGATCTATCTTTGGTTGCTATCCACTGTGGGAATGGCTGAGATCGGTGCTTGCTGGACAGAGTGACCATCGCCACTATCGATGACGATGTTGGAAATTTGCTGCTCCCCTGAAGGAATCCTTGCGCTAGAAGGTTCCCCTGATTCCGTCGCGGAGCGCCGCTTCGCCACTTGCTGGTCGCAAGGTCCAGGTGCGGCGTTATCGCTGCTAGCAGCGGAGTGGTTGCAGGTGCCGGACCTCCCTCCGTCGTGGAAGTGGCTGCGAGACTTGGCGCGACTTTTTTTTACCCGGTTGTGCCAGACGAGAGACCCATTGCAGACGGCCATCTCAGAGGAGGAGGTGGCGAGGCATCTCGCTGAAGCACCGCCGTTTCCTGGGTCAGAGCACCTCAGTCCAGAGACGCTCCACAGTCTTTGGCAACTGCTCGCAGGCGAGATTTCCCAGGGAACGGCGGTCCATCCAGACGGACTTGCGGGTTGGCTGCGGGATGCCAATCCTGCCTGGCATCTAGTGGGGCGTGTCACGTTTCATTTGGCGGAAAACAAGACGGACTCACAGCGGCCTTTTGCCTTCTTGGCGACCTATACGGAGCGTCTTGCAGCGAGCGGTA
>CAZCAL010000467.1:0-3771 GCA_964496625.1 uncultured Verrucomicrobiaceae bacterium
AAACACACCGGAGAGATTCAGCCGGCCTTTATCCGCGATGTCCGCCGAGATGCAGCGGAAGTGTTTGATGTCATCGAATGTCGTCGTGCCGCCATCATCAAACGCAGCTTCACACGCCTGCTCAGTTCCGGTCGAAAGGCCGGGATGATCCGCATGGAGGTGCCCCAGACTCTGGTCATCGAAATGCTCCTGGCATCCACCCACAGCATCATGAATCCGCACAAACTTGAAGAACTAAATCTAACGGCGAAGGCTGGATACTCCGCCATCATCGATGTGATTTTACGTGGAGCCATGACCAGCAAGGGAAGGGAAGAATTATGAAGAAACTGCTCCGCCTCATGACACTGCTCCCGCTGCTGACCGCGTGCCAAAAGTCCGCCTCAACGGTGTTGCAGGGATACGTGGAAGGTGAGTTCGTCTATGTCTCTCCACCCGTCGCGGGAACACTGGAGCAACTATCAGTCAAGCGTGGCCAAAATGTCACCAAGGGCCAGCCACTGTTTTCCACCGACGCCACACCACAGAAATCCGCGCACGACGAAGCCAGCCAGCGCCTTGAACAAGCGCGCGCAACCCTTGCAGATTTGAAGAAGGGACGACGCCCCAGCGAGATGCAGGCCCTACAAGCACAACTCTCCTTAGCACGGGAGGCACTGTCGCTGTCTGAAAAGGAACGCGCCCGGCAGGAGAATCTCCGCACGTCAGGAGCAGTCCCCGAAGAGACCCTGGATCGAGCCCGCAGCACCAACGAGCAAAACCACTTCCGCGTCGCTCAAATTGAAGCCGAACTACAGACGGCGAAACTGGGCAGCAGAGACGATCAAATCAAGGCCGCCGAAGCCGAGGTAAAAGCACGCGAAGCTGCACTGGCCAAAACGGAATGGGATCTTGGTCAGAGCAAACAAGTCGCTCCTATGGAGGGACTGATCGACGACACCCTGTATGATGTCGGCGAGTGGATCGCAGCAGGTCGCCCCGTCGTTTCACTGCTGCCACCAGGGAGAGTAAAGGTGCGGGTATTCGTTCCCGAAACCCAAATTGCCAAACTGCACGTCGGCGATCCGGCGAAGGTCTTCATCGATGGCTTGCCACAGCCTGCGACGGGCACGGTGAGTTTCATTTCACCCCAAGCCGAATACACACCCCCTGTGATCTACAGTCGCGAAAACCGGAGTAAACTTGTGTTCATGGTAGAACTACACTTCGCTGACAACGTGGCCGCAACCTTGCATCCAGGACAACCCGTCGATGTAGAACTGGACACCACGCCATGAGCGAAGAACTTGCCATCGATGTTCACGGAATGACGAAGAGCTTCGGTAATCGGACCGTCGTCAATCACATCGATCTGCAAGTGCGCTCGGGCGAAATCTATGGCTTTCTGGGACCTAATGGCAGCGGCAAAACAACCTTCATCCGCATGCTATGTGGATTGCTCAAAGCAGACGAAGGCAGTGGGACCTGCCTCGGCCATGACGTCATCACCGAGAGTGAGACGATCAAACGTCAAGTCGGCTACATGACGCAGCGATTCAGTTTTTACGAAGACCTCAGCATCAGAGAAAATCTCGACTTCGTTGCGAGAATGTATGGCATCGCCGATCGCCGTGCAGTCGTGAGCGAATCCATCGAAAACCTCGGCTTGGGTGGGCGCGAGCGCCAGTTGGCTGGCCAGCTTTCAGGCGGGTGGAAACAACGACTGGCACTGGCGGCCTGCCTCATCCACCAGCCCAAACTTCTTCTTCTAGATGAACCCACTGCAGGCGTTGACCCGAAGGCGCGCAGAGATTTCTGGGAGCAAATCCATCAACTTGCAGCGCGTGGACTCACCTTTCTCATCACCACTCACTACATGGACGAGGCGGAACGCTGCCACCGGCTCGCCTACCTCTCGTATGGGGAATTATTGACGCATGGAACGCTGAAACAAGTCATCGACCACGCGAATCTGACGACCTGGTCCGTCAGTGGGCCAGACCTCATCCGACTCGCTAATGAATTGCGACAGCAACCTGGTGTCCAGCAAGCCGTCGCCTTTGGCACGACACTGCACGTCAGTAGTGATGACCCGACTTCGCTTGAAAAAGCCATCGCTCCCTATCGCACCGCGAAGCATGAGTGGAAGCTCATTTCCTCTGGTCTCGAGGATGTGTTCATTCACCTGATGGAGCAATCCAAAGATAACTTCGCGCCATGAAGCGGCTCCGCCATTTCTCACTCACACGATTCTTTGCGATCATCATCAAGGAGTTCATCCAGATGCGCCGGGATCGGGTGACGTTTGGGATGATGGTTGGCATTCCACTCGTGCAACTCACCCTGTTTGGGTATGCCATCAACTCGGATCCCAAGCACCTACCAGCCGCCGTACGGCTGGCCGACGAAGGCCCAATGGCGCGCACCCTTCTCAGCGCGATACGCAACAGCGGTTACCTCGAGTTTGTCCAGGAAGTCGTCACCGAGACTGAAGCGCATGATGTGCTAGCTCATGGTGAGGTGCAGTTCGTCCTGACTGTTCCCCCAAATTTTTCCCGAGATCTACTCCGCGGTGACAAGCCATCAATCCTCGTGGAAGCAGACGCCACCGACCCTGGCGCGACGAGCAATGCCATCAGCAGCATCAAGTCCCTGATTGGCACTGCCTTGATGAATGATTTCAAAGGACCGTTAGCCCACCTCGCCACCACCGAGCCGGCCATCGACCTGCGAGTGCACGCTCTCTACAATCCTGAGGCGATCACCCAGTACAATATCGTGCCCGGCCTGATGGGCGTCGTGCTGACGATGACGATGGTCATGATCACCGCATTGGCCATCACCCGAGAAAGAGAACGCGGCACCATGGAGAACCTGTTATCGATGCCCACCCGTCCCTTTGAGGTGCTACTGGGCAAAATCATCCCGTACATTCTCGTCGGTTATGTGCAGGTATTGCTCATCCTTCTCGCCGCACATTTCCTCTTTCACGTCCCGATGATTGGCAGCCTTCCTCTGCTGCTGTTTGTGGCATTCATCTTCATCACAGCGAATCTTGCCGTCGGGATCATGTTCTCCACCTTGGCGACAAACCAGTTGCAGGCAGTGCAAATGTCCTTCTTCTTTTTCCTCCCTTCTTTGCTGCTTTCCGGCTTTATGTTTCCCTTCCGCGGCATGCCATCGTGGGCGCAGCATATCGGCGAAGTCCTACCACTGACTCACTTCCTCCGCATCATCCGGGGAGTGCTCCTCAAAGGAAGCACCCTTGCGGACATTTCCCTGCAGCTCTGGCAGATCGTGCTCTTTGGAAGTCTCGTGTTGATCGTCGGCGTAAAGCGTTATCGCCAGACACTGGATTGAAGTCGTCCATCTAGAAAATGCAAAGCTCCAAGTAGCAGAAGGCACACGTCACTAGGTGCGCTCCACTTAGAACGCAAACCAGAACAGGCATCCTACGCGTCCGTCCATTTTCCACCACTCAGCCATAGCCACCCTTCAACACGCACAATCCACCACCCTCGGCGGACTCACCACCTTTGGTCCCACCACTCGCCCCGAGCGCCATCGCCCCTCGTTTCCTCCGTCGATAACGATCTTTCATGCCCTCAAAGACTCCTTCCACAAAGGCCTTCCCACCTAGCACCGCTCCGTCTGTCAGATACCTCACCCGCTTCAGCAGCAACTCCCCGCAGCTCATCTGCCCAAACTCCGCCAGCACCTTCTCCCTCAGCTTTGGATCAACCCCCACTTTCACCACACTCCCATCGCTTCCCCGCTCCGTCTTCCCCACAT
>CAZCAL010000468.1:0-3769 GCA_964496625.1 uncultured Verrucomicrobiaceae bacterium
AGCGCTATCTCGCAATCTTTGAGGCGACTACGGTCGCTATTTTCACGATTGAGTACCTCGCTCGGCTGTTTCTATCCACGCCCAAGTTCTCCTATGCGCTTTCATTCTTCGGCCTCATCGATCTCTTGGCCATCCTCCCTTTCTATATCGCCAGCGGCATCGACCTTCGATCATTGCGCGCGTTCCGTTTGCTACGCCTGTTTCGCCTTCTGAAGTTGGCACGATACAGTGCGGCAATGCAGCGGTTTCATCGCGCCTTTCGAATCGCCCGCGAAGAGCTTGTCCTCTTTGGTGTCGTCGCGCTGATCCTGATCTATCTCTCGTCAGTAGGAATCTATTATTTCGAGCATGATGCGCAGCCACAGGCATTCGCCTCCGTGTTTCACTGCCTCTGGTGGTCTGTTTCAACTCTCACCACCGTCGGGTATGGCGATGTCTATCCGGTGACGATCGGCGGACGGATTTTCACCTCCTTTATTCTTGCCATAGGTCTCGGCATCGTCGCCGTACCCACCGGTCTCTTTGCCTCTGCACTCGCCAAAGCAAGAGACGAAGAGTAGCGCCGAATCCTTCCAACCTGATCCACATCGCTGATAACGACCACCTCTCGCACTCTCGCCGCTAATGCAGTATGTGCTGGGGAATCAGTAATCAGTCTCGGTTGGGCCCAAAACTCACCCCCAAGCACTTTTTACTTATCACTTTTCACTTTCTACTTCCCCCCCTTCCTCAGCGTGAACCACCTCCACCCACCCTTCTCTCTCCCAGTCAACCATGGTCGCGTCAAAGCCGTGGGGAGTTTTGAGGAACTGGTTTCCACGCCCTTCACCGATGGGGTGAATGCGCTTTGTTGGCAGCGAACTCTGGAGGGTGATTTTGCCGAGGTAGTGGAGAGGTTGGGGGTGGGCGATGGCATCACGACGGTGGATGCAGCACGACTGCAAGCACTAAGCCTGAGCGATGAGGGCCAGAAGGCACGAGCCATTCTTCTTCAAGACCTGGAATTGCTGCACGCGCATGATCTGCTGCCTGTGCTCGACTGCATTGAAGGCTACACGCGCGATACGGATGGCGGCCCCGTGCCGACAGATGTGTACTCCTTTCACGCCGATAGTGCAACGGTGCCGGCAGACACTTATCTATGCACCTATCACGGGCGATCCTCTGAAGGGCTGCGCAATGAGGAGGCCATACGCAAGGTGGATGTCCCAGAGACTCGGGCGGAACTGCTGCGCCTTTATGGCGGGGAAGATGATGCGGACTTTATCGAGCACCTCAACGATCACTTCTTTGACCTGCACTACGCAGCGCTACCGGACGCACGACCCTACTCTTTTGGCATCGGCAATCTCTGGCGCATCGCCATTGCGTATCCAGGCTGCCCAGTGCCGCCCTGCATCCACCGTGCACCCGAGACGCTCCCAGGTGATCCAACAAGGTTGCTGCTGATCAGCTGAGCTCTTAACCGACGCCGTCCATCTTCCACCCGTCACGATAGCTGCGGACGAGTTGCGGATTCAGCTCCGTGCGATTCGTGATCTTGCCAGCCTCTGCATCCCACTCCACCCAGTCACCAGGATTGCGCTCCGCAATGACGCCAAGCAGCACAGCCTCCGTGAGAGGACATCCATACGTGACGAGATCGGTGGCGGCGCTTTTGCCGGCCATCGCTGCGTCCACCCAATCTTTGTAGTGATCTGCAGGCGGCACCTTCGGGTAAGTGTAGGCCTTGAACTTTTCATCCGGCACCAGCCATGGGCGCTGCTGGTGCAGCTTGAAGATGCTACCATTTTCTCCAATGAAGCAGATGCCACTGCGCGCCTCGCGGGAAAGCGCAGCAGGCTGGATGACTTTGCTGGCATCAAATGGGTAGCCGCCATCAGACCAAGTCATCTTCAACACTCCATCGGTGGTGAGTGCGGTGGTTGGGAATTCATATTCAAGATGACGCTTCATGGCATACAGCTCGCCGCTGCTGCCCTGGTCCACACAACGCACCCGCTGCGGTGTGGTCAGGCCCAGGCATGCATAGACGACATCAAAGTAGTGGCAGCCCATGTCCCCCATCATGCCGACACCGAAATCCGTCCACGCGCGCCACATTTTTGGATGGTAGGCGTCTTGAAGGTAGGGCACCGGTTCCGCCACGCCCAGCCACAGATCCCAATTCAGGTTAGCAGGGATGGCGTCAGCAGTGGCTTTGCGCTCTGTGACCTTGGGCCACCATGAGGCGGGCTTGTTTTCCCAGCAGATGACTTCCTTCACCTTACCAATCGCGCCACTGCGGATGAGTTCCACCGTCATGCGTGCCTCAATGCCAGAGTGGCCTTGCGTGCCCATCTGCGTGGTGGTGCCAGCGGCGGCGGCTTCGCGCTTCAGCGCACGCACTTCGGAGACGTGATGGGTGAGCGGCTTCTGCAAATAGACATGCTTCTTGGCGCGTAACGCAGTGACTGCCTGGATGGTATGCATGTGATCTGGCGTGCCAATCGTGACGCCATCAATTTCGTCCCCAAGCTTGGAGAGCATCTCACGGAAGTCAGCAAAGCGCCTTGCATCTGCAAACTCCTTGCCTGCCGCATCGAGCGTCGCCGCATCCACATCACAGAGGCCAATCATCTTCACAGATGAATGCTGGGCGACACTCTGCATGGTGCGTCCGCCCATGCCACCGACTCCGACGGAGGCGACTTGAAAGTTTGAGTTCGGTGAGCGTGCAGAGAGAATGGCGGGAGCGGACAGCGTGGCAGCCACGCTCTGGCGAAGGAACGAACGACGGTTGATCATAGCGCAGTTATGAACGCGACGGTCTCTGCCCATCTGGCTGAATTTAACCCGCACGCAGCGATTCAGTTTGAGGCAGCTGCGTTGAGCCAGCTTTGGCGGAAACCACCACGATCAATCGCGGCGTTCGGATTTAGCAAAGAAAAAGCCCTGCGGAACGCTGGGTCCCACAGGGCTTTTCTTGCACAAGCGGAGGTGAACTCCGCCTGCGTTAGGTCCATCTGATGGACCTGCCGGTTACTTCTTCTTTGCAGCCTTCTTAGCAGGAGCCTTCTTGGCTGGTGCCTTTTTAGCAGGTGCCTTAGCAGCGGCCTTCTTGGCTGGTGCCTTCTTAGCAGGTGCTTTAGCAGCGGCCTTTTTGGCTGGTGCCTTTTTAGCAGGGGCTTTCTTGGCAGGTGCCTTTTTGGCGGCTTTCTTTGCAGCTTTCTTAGCCATGTTGTTTGTCCTCGTTGTTTTGTTGGTTGCTTTGTTTGGTTTCGCCGAAGAAGCAGACCGCTTGTTGGGGGCGGTGCTGTTTCCACGGACACTCTTTGCAGCCGCTGGCGCGGTTGCTCGCTTCTCCTCAATCGCTGCCTGCGCTGCGGCAAGGCGGGCGACGGGGACACGGAAAGGACTGCAGCTCACATAAGTGAGTCCTGCGTTGTGGCAGAACTTCACGGAGTCTGGATCACCACCGTGTTCACCGCAGATGCCCAGCTTGATGTCTGGGTTTGTTTTGCGGCCACGTTCGATGGCGATGTTAACGAGCTGACCAACACCGGTAGCATCCAGCGTTGCAAAGGGGTTCTTCTTGAAGATCTCATTCTCCGTGTAAGGCACCAGGAAGTTGCCCATGTCATCACGGCTGATACCAAGTGTCGTCTGAGTGAGGTCATTGGTTCCGAAGGAGAAAAATTGCGCTGTTTGCGCAATCTCGTCTGCGGTCAATGCTCCACGCGGCACTTCAATCATAGTGCCAACCTGGTAGTCGATCTTCACGTTGCGT
>CAZCAL010000469.1:0-3760 GCA_964496625.1 uncultured Verrucomicrobiaceae bacterium
AGCGCGTGCCAAGCGGGTGATCTTTCTTTTTATGAAGGGCGGGCCTTCCCATGTGGATACTTTTGATCCGAAGCCTTTACTGGATCGAGATCATGGCAAACCACCGCCCTTCGATCTGCCGCGGGTGAAGTTTGCGGAAACCGGCAATCTGCTGAAGTCGCCATGGAAGTTTCGCAACTACGGCCAAAGCGGATTGCCTGTGAGCGACCTCTTTCCCCATGTGGGCCAATGCGCAGATGATCTTTGCGTGATCCGCTCCATGTACGGAACGAACCCTGCGCACGGCGGTGCCTTGTTAAAGTTGCACACCGGCAGCGATGTCTCGGTGCGGCCAAGCATGGGTGCGTGGGTGAGCTATGGCTTGGGCACAGAAAATCATGATCTCCCGGCCTTTGTGACGATTTGTCCGACGTTGGCGCACGGCGGAGTGAACAATTGGGGTAGTGCCTTTTTGCCAGCTTGGACGCAAGGCACGCCGTTGGGAAATGCGAGCGTTCCCGCCGATCAGGCGATTGTGAAGCACATTGCGCGCCAGGGGATGACGCAAGAGATGCAACGCATGCAGTTGGATCTGGTGGGCGAATTTAATCATGCCTACAGTCAGGTGGCGGGTCACCAGGATGCACTGGAGTCGCGCATCAGTTCGTTCGAATTAGCCTACCGCATGCAATCAACGCTCCCCGAACTCCAAGACATTTCCGGTGAGACAGAAGCGACGCGGAAGCTGTATGGGCTGGATGATCCAGTGACGGCAAACTTTGGCAGACAGTGCCTCATGGCGCGGCGCTTCTGCGAACGAGGTGTGCGTTTTGTGCAGGTCACCCATAGCGACGCCTTTGTGCAATGGGATCAGCACGGTGATCTGCTCAAAGGCCACAGCAAAAATGCAGCGGAGGTGGACAAGCCCATCGCGGGCCTACTGAAGGATCTGCGTTCGCGCGGATTGCTGGAAGATACACTGGTCTTATGGGGCGGCGAATTCGGCAGGACGCCTGTCGCACAAGGCACCAATGGCCGAGACCATAACCCGCATGGATTCACGATGTGGATGGCTGGTGGTGGCACCAAAGGGGGCTACGCGCACGGAGCCACGGATGACTACGGCTACTACGCTCAGGAGGATAAAGTCCATATCAATGACCTGCACGCAACCCTGCTGCACCTATTGGGCCTCAATCACGAAAAGCTAACGTACCGATACGCTGGGCGCGATTTTCGGCTCACGGACATCGCGGGGCATGTGGTCAAAGAGGTAATGGCGTGATCTGGCTCACGCTTGGTTCCTTTTGCCTGCAAGCATCATTAAGCCCCCAAGAGCAATAAAGACAACCCCGGTGACGGTTTCATTGCCTTGGCCGAAGATACTGATCAGACTGAACTGTAAATTCATGGCCGGGAGAATGAATGACCCGATGCCAAGGAGAATCAATGTGGTGCCCCAGCCCTTCATAGTGTGTATTGCGTTATGGATTTTGGATTCATCTTCCATCGGCGCGACATGCACCGAGCATTGGAAGATTTGACAACCAATTTTCAGCAAAAATCCTCACCGTTGGCAAGGTTATTCTCTCAGGGGATGAGATTACCGTCCTCCGGCACCAGTGGTGAGGGTCCGCACTCGGAGAAGGAACATATCCGCTGTGATGTACATCGTGTCATAGCTTGGACCACCCCAGGCGCAGTTGCCGGTGGCTTGGCCGGTGAGGATGGTGCCGAGATGTTTGCCCGCTTTGTCCAAGATCAGCACGCCACCAGGGCCTGTCGTCCAGATGTTGCCCTCTTTGTCCACCTTCATGCCATCGCAGCTCCCTTTTTTCGTCGCGCTTTTCAGCGGTGTTGCATCGAAGAGGACTTTGCCAGGGGTCACGCTGCCATCTGCTTGTACAGCGTAGGCCATGATGCGAGGAGCTTCTGGATCTGACACGCCGACATAGAGTGTGCCGCCATCTGGGCTGAAGGCGATGCCGTTCGGAAAGGTGAGATCGTCGATGAGTAGTGTGACTTTTCCATCGGGTGCGATGCGATACACACCGTTGCAGGGTTGCTCCTTTTCAGCGGACTTAGCTCCACCCTTCATTCCGTAGGGAGGATCGGTGAAGTAGATGCTGCCATCGGCGGCAATGACGAGATCGTTCGGGCTGTTGAAGCGCTTGCCGTTGTAGCGATCTGCAATGCTCGTGAAGGTGCCATCCTTTTCAAGGCGTGCGATCCGCCGGTCCCCATGCTGGCACAGGATCAGACGACCCTCTGCATCGGTCGTCAGCCCGTTTGAACCTTGCGTCGATGCATCAAGACTGCTGCTGCCACTGGGCTTAAGGACCACGGCTGCCGTCGTGTCTCCCTCCTTCCACCCAAAGACGGTATTTTCAGGGACATCGGAGAACACCAGTTTGTCTTGAAACCAAGTAGGCCCCTCGGACCAATTAAAGCCGGTTGCGAGAACTTCGATCTTGGCGTCAGGCGCAATGAGTTTGTCCAGGGCGGGATCAAGTCGCTCAATGCTCCCTGTAAAAGCGGGTGGTTCCTCCCCGAGGGCGGATGAGGCGAAAATGAGGGTAACCAACGGCAGGAAATAAAGCGGCTTCATGGGAACAAGATTATGGGCAGTGCCCGTCAGCCAGACAAGTTCTAAACGCAGCGTAGCGCAGGCGTCCCCGCCTGCATCGGGTGTTTCGGGCATTCTGCCCGAATCCCGCCCAACCGCAACAAACCCACCTCGTCCGGCGTTAGATCTCACAGAATTTTGGCGTCCTTCTTGCATGGTGATAGGCAATCCTTCAGGATGATGGGCAAATTAATTCAAACAAAGGCTTCATGATGTCCCGGAAATCATTGCTGCGGTGGTTGAGTGTGCTGGCTGTTTTGCTGGCGGTGGGCGCATCGGTGGGAGGGGAGGACGATCAAGAAGGCGGCTCGCCGACCAATTTTGGCGTCAAGGACGGCTCGGTGCCTGAAGATCCCAGGGAGTGGCGAGATGGCCGCTACGCGGATTTTCCCACGTGGAAGATGAGTAAAGAGGCCCCAGACGATAACTTTACGTTTGCGCGGCTCCGCTACAATTCCGCGAGTCGGGGAAGGTTTAGCCGTCACTCTTATGGGAAGTGGCTGACGGACTACCCCGATAGCGACATGAATTTGGCCCTGCGTCTTCAGCAGTTGACCTCCCTCCAGGTCAATCCCAAGGGCGCGATCGTGGATATTGATGCTGAGCAACTGCGGCACTACCCCTTCGTGTACATGATCGAGGTCGGGCAGATGATGCTGACGGAACCGGAGGCTGAGATTCTGCGGAACTACCTCCTCAACGGAGGCTTCATCATGGTCGATGATTTTTGGGGGTCTGAAGAATGGGCTGGCTTTTATCAGGCCTTTAAGATGATCTTTCCTAACCGTGAACCGGAGGAATTGCCGATTGAGCATGAGATCTTCCACTCGGTCTTCCAGCTCAAAGTAAAACCGCAGATCCCCAGCGTGGGACATGCTCTGGAAGGCCGTTCGCAAGGCATCACCTATGAGTGGGACAAGCCAGATTCAGAGACCGTGCATTACAAGGGTGTCTTTGATGACAAGCGGCGCATGATGATGATGATCTGCCACAATACGGACCTTGGCGATGGCTGGGAGGAAGAGGGGACCGACCCTTGGTACTTCCGCGAGTTCTCAGAAAAATACGCTTATCCATTGGGCATCAACATCATCTTCTATGCCCTGACTCATTGATGCGTTGGCGCACAATCACTCTATCTCCACTACCAATTTC